>CAYTNZ010000001.1:0-27950 GCA_964439285.1 uncultured Clostridia bacterium
AACTGCCCGCTTTTTAAAAACAAAAAAAAAGGTGCGGCAATTGCCGCACCTTTCGTAGTTTTACTGTTCGCATTGTTTTGCTTTTATAATTTTTTCGGTTTCGTTAAAAGGTACTTCTTCGTATCTTTCGAGTTCTGCTATAAATCTGCCGCGACCTTGCGTCATACTGCGCAAATCTGTTGCGTATTTAACGAGTTCGCTTTGAGGCGCTTCGGCGTTTACTATTTGCATATCGTCAATCATATCTATTCCGAGAATTTTGCCTCGTCTTTTGTTCATATCGCCCATAATATCACCGAGATACGCTTCGGGGATACGTATTTTAAGTTTCATAATAGGCTCTAATAAAGCAGGGGACGCGTTTTTAAGACCTTCTTTAAAAGCGATGGCAGCCGCGAGTTTAAACGCCATTTCGGAAGAATCTACGTCGTGGTAACTGCCGTCGTATAAAACGGCTTTAAGTCCCGTTACGGGATATCCTGCCAAAACGCCTGACGAAAGACATTCTCTAAGTCCTTTTTCGACTGCCGGTATGTATTGTTTGGGAACGCTGCCGCCTACTACTTCTTCTGTAAATTCGAATCCGTCGTCAATCGGTTCGAAACGCACTTTACAATGTCCGTACTGACCGTGTCCGCCGGACTGCTTTTTATGTTTGCCTTCGGCTTGAACGGTTGAGCGTATAGTTTCTTTGTAAGCGATTTTAGGCGTTTTTAAAACAGCCGAAACGTTAAATTTCGCTTTGAGTTTTTTATTTATAACGTCGAGATGCGTTTCGCCCTGACCGCTTAAAAGCATTTCGCCCGTTTCTGCGTTTTTTTCGACGGAAAAGGTGTAATCTTCTTCCGAAAGTTTGTTAAGTCCTGCAAAAATTTTATCTTCTTCGCCTTTCTTTTCGGCGTAAACCGCCATAGAATAAACGGGGCGCGGGAAGTATATAGGGTCGAATTTAACTTTTACGTTCTCGTCGCAAAGCGTGTCGCCCGTATTGGTTGCCGTAAGTTTGTTTACCGCGCCGATATCGCCGGCGCTTAGTTCCGAAACGGGTTCTTGTTTTTTGCCTTTAAGTAAATAAATTTGGCTTATGCGTTCGGTTTTGCCCGTCGTCGCGTTATAAACGGTAGAGCCTGCTTTAAGCGAACCTCTGAAAACTTTCATAATGTTAAGTTTTCCTACAAACGGGTCTACTACGGTTTTAAATACTTGCGCTGCAAACGGACCGTTTTCTTCGCAAGAAATATCTACAAGTTCGTCTTTTACTATATCGGTTGCGACCATTTGTCTGCGTTCTTTCGCTTTAGGCATATATTTAACTATTTCGTTCATTAAATTTATAATACCTTTGTTTGTTAGCGCCGAGCCTGCCATAACGGGTATGGTGTTTACGTTGTAAATACCGAGCCGTATGCCGTGAACGAGTTCTTCGTGCGAAAGCGTGCCTTCGGTAAAATATTTGTCGAGTAAAATATCGTCGTTTTCAGCCGCCGTTTCTATAAGGTTTGCCTGCATTTCTTGCATAACGTTTTTCATATCGTCGGGAACGGGAATTTGTTGCGGTCCGCTTTCTGTAAATTTAAACGCGCGTTCGCTTAGTGCGTTTACGTAACCTATCATTTTGTTACCCTGCATCATAGGTATTTGAATAGGCGCTATTTTTCCCGCGTATTTTTCTTTTAACGCGGCAATCGTGCCTTGATAATCGGCATTGTCTTTATCCATACCGTTAATAAATATAACCATAGGCAAATTTTCGTGCTTGCAAGCGGCTATTGCTTTTTCTGCGCCTACCGTAACCGTGCCGTTTGCACCCATAACGATAACGGCGCAACCTGCGGCGTGGATAGCCTCGTTCATTTCGCCTTCGAAATCGTAAAATCCGGGAACGTCTAAAAGATTTATTTTTACGTTGTTCCAAACGGTGTACGCGGTAGACATCGAAATAGACATTTTTCTTGCTATTTCTTGCTCGTCGTAGTCCATAACGGTAGTGCCGTCCGAAGTTTTACCAAGTCTGTCGGTAGATTTGCCGTTGAATAAAATCGCTTCGCAAACCGATGTTTTGCCTTCGCCGCTGTGTCCGATAACCGCAATGTTGCGGATATCTTCCGATAAAAATTTAGTCATATAATTAACCCCCCAAAGGTAAAATTTTGCCGGTTTTTAACCTGCTGTATTTTTATTATATAACACAATTTTCCTATTTTCAATAGTTTTTTAAAATTTCTTGATTTTTTTTCTTGTAATTTTCGCGCTAAGCGTTTATAATAATAAAAATGAAAGAAATTTATACGCGCACCGCCGCTCTTTTGGGCGAAAACGGTGTGAAAAAATTAAATAATTCTCACGTTGCGGTGTTCGGATTGGGCGGAGTGGGGTCGTTCGTTGCCGAAGCGCTTGCGCGCGCAGGCGTCGGAGAACTTACTCTCGTCGATGCCGATAAGGTTAATTTGTCTAATATAAACAGGCAACTTATAGCGCTTTATTCTACGGTCGAAAAAAACAAAACCGAAGTTATGGCTAAAAGAATTTCGGATATAAATCCCGATTGTAAAATCAACGTAAAAACGCTTTTTTTTAACGAAGATACCGCCGACGAGTTCGATTTTACAAAATTTTCGTACGTTGCCGACGCAATAGACAGCATAAAGAGCAAAGTTTTTTTAATTTGTTCGGCAAAGCGAGCAAACGTGCCCGTTATAAGTTGTATGGGCGCGGGAAACAAACTCGATGCAACCGCATTTAAAGTAGCCGATATCGAAAACACTAAAATTTGTCCTTTGGCAAAAATAGTAAGGCGCGAACTTAAAAAACGCGGCGTTTTCGGGGTAAAGACTGTGTATTCAGAAGAACTTCCTATAACAGCCGATAAAACGAATGCCGTTTCGGGCGAAAAATTTATAGGAAGCGTTTCGTTTGTTCCGTCGGTTGCAGGGCTTATTCTTGCAGGCGAAATAATAAAAGACATTGTTAATGTATAATGAGTTCACGCAAATATTTTGAGCGGTTCACGAAAATTCTTTAAAAGAGATAAAGAATTTCCCGTGATATTTAGAAAAACCCCTTTGTTCGCCGATAAATCGGCTCTGCAAACGGAGTTTTTTCTGACCGCATAAATTAAGGGCTCTCATATTATCTAAATGCGGTCATTCACTTTTCCTGCAAAAGCGCGGTTTTGCTCGTGCGAGTTAGTAAAAGAGTTCACGCAAGAATTTTCGTGAATATATCAGGTTAATAAAAGGAGAATTTTTTAATGAAGATTAAATATTTCGGAACGGCGGCATACGAAGGTATTCCTTCGTTATTTTGTCAATGCGAAACGTGTAAACGCGCTATGAAACTCGGCGGAAAAAATTTACGCACAAGAGCGCAAGCATTGATAAACGACGAAATTTTAATAGATTTTAACGCCGATACCGTCGCTCATTATCAAAAATATAAGTTCGATTGGACTAAAATCAAACATTGTTTAATCACGCACAGTCATTATGACCATTTTTATCCCGAAGATTTAATGATGTTTGCCGACCCCGGATATACGCACGAAGTTACGCCTATTAATTTTTATGCGGGAAAATCCGCTTACGATAGAATAAAAGAACTTTTTTCTTCAAAATACAGCGATTGCTCTCGTGCTACTATAAACGAGGTTAAAGAAGGCGATTTGTTAAACGTAGGAGAATATAAGGTGTTGGTTATGCACGCCGACCACAGCGAAGCCAATTCGTCCGTAATTTACGCAATAGAAGACAAAGATAAAAAGCGTATATTATACGCGCACGATACGGGAATTTTTCAGACGAGGTAATTGCCGATATGAAGCGTTTAGGTCGATTCGACATTGTGTCTTTAGACTGTACCGGAGCGTTCGCGCCGGAAGGTTGGGAACACGGACATATGAGTTTACGTACCGACGCGATTATGAAAGAAAGATTATTTAAAGAAAATTTGGCTGATTCGGCAACGCAATTTATAGTAACGCATTTTTCGCATAACGCGTTATACGGGCACGACCACGAAGAACTTTGCATAGAAGCGGAAAAATACGGATTTATAGTTGGCTTTGACGGATTAGAAGTCGAAGTAAAATAAATATATAAGTAATGAAAAAACGCGCCCGTTGTGCAAAAAATTGCATAACGGGTGCGTTTTTTTGAACCTAATTATAAATTGTAAAATTTAAAAATTGCGTTAATAAGCGGTGCAATCGGGGTTATTTTCGATATTTAGAAGGGGTAACGCCCGTTTCGCTTTTAAACAGTTTACTGAAATAGTTGTAGTTGCTAAAACCGAGCGAATTGCTTATTTCGGTAATACTCATATTTGTTGTCGTTAAAAGTTTTTTACTTTCTTTAATTTTTAACGATAGTTGATATTTAATAGGCGTCGTGTTGCACAGTTCTAAAAAAATATCGTACAGTTTGTTTTTCGAAATAAAAAATTTGTTACATAATTCGTGTATCGATATATTTTCTTTATAATGGGTTTCGACGTATTTTATAACTGTTTCAGAAAGCAAGTTTTTTTCTATCTTTATCATATTCGAAAGGTGAATATATCCTGCGCAAGCGGCTAAAATATTCGAGGCGGCTTCAACGTGCTTTGTGTCGAAGGATAAAAGTTCGCCGAAAGCCGATTTAATTTCGTCAACCGATATTCCGTATGGCGAAACGTTTTTTATAATAAGTTTTAAAAGTTCGTTCGGCTCTATCGATTTGTCGGCAATTTGTCCGAACATAATATATCCTATTATAATATCGTTACAAACGATAGGAGTAACGGTGTCCATAAGTCCTGCGGGGCATTTATAACTTACGGGGCGCATAAATTGTTTTGCCTTTTTACAGCCTTCTATATCCGATTGTATGCACATCGTGTTGCCTTGTTTGGTAGATTTTATAAGTTGACAAAGTTTAGGCGTGGTTTCGGGATATGCCAAAATAGGCTCGTAATCCGAATTGAAAACGCAGATGCTCGCATTTGTTAATGTGTTAAAGTCCAATAATATTTTTTTGATGGCGTCATAATCGAAATGAACAATCATAACCGATTTTCTCCCTGTGAATATAAGTTTATTATACCATTACCGAGCAAAATAATCAACAATTTTCTAAAATATATACAAGTCGGGAATATTTTATATATTTTAGGGAAAATAAGGACTATAAATCGATAAAAACTTGTGATAAAATTTACGTAGTAAAATGGTTTAATGTTGCGCTATGGCGTAGCAAAAATAAAAAAAGGAGAACAATATGAAAAATTTTATTAAAAAAATATTTTTGATATTGTTGATAGGAGTGTTGTTTGCAATGAGCGGTATCGGTTGCGCCAGAAAAAAAGAGGACGTGTATGCCGGCAGGGTTGTATCCGAAAACGGAGTTACTTACATAGAAGTTGACGGAAAGCCTTTTACTTACGTGGGTATTCAACTTAGAACAGACGCGTTTATGAACTGCGAGTTTAAAAAAGCAGAAGATTTAGAAGCCTACTTTAAAGCGGCGGCTGCGCTTAATATCAATTCTATTCAGTTGCCGATAGATTGGCGCGACTTAGAAACCGAAAAAGACGTTTACGATTTTTCGTTAATAGATACTTTTTTGAGTATGGCGTTAAAATATAAACTTAAAGTCGAGTTTTTATGGTTTTCGACAAATATGTGCGGCGAAACTCACAGTTATCATATTCCCGATTACATAATAGACGACGTTGCTACTTATCCGAGATACGAAACGGATTATACGGGAATGTTTTGGCCGTATTACGGATATATAATGCATCTCGAATTCGGTAACGATAATCTTTTGCAAAGAGAAACGAAAGTAGTTACGAAATTAATGAATTACGTTTACGACTGGAACGAGAAAAAGGGCAGACCTAATACTTTAATAGGCGTTCAGGTGCATAACGAGCCCGATTGTTTTCCTTTATGGCGCGTAGGGCACAATCAAATTTCAGTTAAAAAGAACGGACGTCAGATAACCGAAGCCGAGGCGTGTGCCGACGTAAACAAAGCACTCGATACGGTAGGACAGGCATTTAAATCTACTCCTTATAAAATATATACAAGGGTAAACTTTGCGCTTGCGAACGTTATGAACGATTATATCAAGAGTGTATTTAATCTTAAAGGTATCGATATCGTCGGCGACGACCCGCACGAACAAAATGTTGCAACGATTACAAACGCTATAAAAGAATATTCGCTTGAAGGCAATTATCCTCATATAGCGGAAAACAGAGCGACTTACGCCAACACAAATTCGTTGATTTTGAGTTCATTTGCTCAAAACGGCGGATATATTATGTACGAGGTCGCAACGAGCGAATATTTCGTAAGTCATAACACGGGAACGGACGACCCCGAATACGGACTTTATAAATCGGATTTAACTCCCAAGTCGCATACGGCGAGCGTAGGACGCTTTTTAAAGATGTTAAATAATTTAGGCGGCGACTTGGTTACGACATCTAAAGAACAAATCAATGCTTTTAATATCGAAACCAATTCCCCTCAGACAAAGTATTCGAAATCGATAAAAATCGGCGAGAGAAGTTTGAATTTCCAAACGGCAAAAGGCTCTTTGGGGTTGGTTATAAATTGCGGCGAATATCTTCTTGTTGCAACCGATAAGAGCGCAACGCTTTCGGGACTCGACGGTTTATATTGCGAGCAAGGCGTATTTTCCGAAAACGTATGGAAAAAAGAAAGCGACGTTTCGTTAAGCGGCGGAGTTTTGAATTGCGAAGAATACAAGATTTATAAAATAGGTGCGTAAAAATGAAAAAGATAATATTAGACACCGATTTAGGCGGCGATTGCGACGACGCGGCTGCTATCGCTTTACTTAATAAATTTCATAACGCAAGATTAGTTAAAGTAGAGTGCATGCTGTATTCCAACAGTTTTAAAAAAGGCGCGCGCCTTACCGACGTTATAAACGAATATTACGGAAATCGCTTCGAAATAGGTATTTTAAAGCAAAACGAATTGCATATAAAATACGACAATCCTTTTGCCGAAAGGGTTTTGGATAAGTTAAACATAAACGGCGAAAAAGACTACGCCGACGCGAACGAGTTGTTGTACGAAAAACTTATCGCCGCCGAAAACAACAGCATAACCATTATATGTATAGGTCAGTTGCGAAATATAAGCAATTTTTTAAAATCTGATTTTAACGGCGTGAGCGGACAGACTATTTTCAACGAAAAAGTAGAAAAACTCGTAATTATGGGCGGAAACTTTTCGCAAGAAGGAGAATATTTTACCTTTTGCGGCGTTAAGTTTAACGGCGAATATAATTTTATTACCGACCTTAATTCCGTGTTTACCGTAGTCGAAAAGGTAAAAATACCTACTTATTACAGCGATTTTACGGTAGGGTTAGAAATTTTAACGTTAGGCGGGTTATCCGAAAAATGCGACGAAAGCAATCCCGTTTCTTTATCATATAAATATTTTCAAAACGGAGCAAGATACAGTTGGGACCCTTTAACCGTATTGTTCGGAGTATTCGGCGAAAACGACTACTTTGCTACGAAAAGGGGTAAAGTTACGGTAGATAAAAACGGAAAAAGCACTTTTTCCGTTTGCGAAAATTCTAATTCGTACGTCGTATCGTTAAAAAAATCAAATAAAGAAACGGTTGACTTCGTCGAATCGTTTTTTGAGGAGGAAATAAAATGAAAAAATTATTTTTAAGAATTTTTTCGCTTGTCATTGTAACGATTATGTTGATTGCAGGTGTCGGTTGCGGTAAAAGCGACGACGGCAAAATTACGCTTTTGGTGGATTTTCACGGTTGGGGACCTACGTTGAATACCACGCCTACCTTAGAAAATCCGAAAGTAGTAAACGTTCCCAGACTTATTGCCGAAGAATTTACCAAGTTATACCCTAACATCACTATAAAATGGGTAAGAAACAAAAACGTTTCGGCGCTCGAAGAAGAAATGTCGCAATGGTTTACCACGCAAATCGAAACGGGGGCTTGTCCTACCATTGCTTATTCGTGGGGTACTAAATTTCAGTATAACGATTGGTACGTAGACTTAACCGAATACTTAAATAAACCCAATCCGTTTGTAGAAGGTAACGAAAAGTGGTCCGATTTATACGAAAGTTATATTTTCGAACAAAGTAACATTCGCGGAATGGACGGCAGTATTTACGCTATTCCCGTTTTCTTGTTCGCAGGTCCTTCTACGGGTTATTATTACAATAAAGAAGTTTTCGATAGTGCAGGCATCGAACAAGTGCCTAAAACTTGGAAAGAGTTCAAAACCGCTATTTCTAAGATAAAAGAAAGTAGTTTTAAAGGCACTACGGTTGCGCCTTGGAGTTATTTTAAAACCGTTCAAATCGACCAATGGGTAATGCTTGCTTCGTTAGGTCCTGCTTTTGCGAATTACGTTTTCGAAGATACCGACTATGACGACGACGGAATAGTTCAAGAAGTAGAACAGGTAAGAGCCGTACTCGAAGGAGTTTATAACCCCGTCGATAAACAATACGCAAAAGACTTGTACTTAGAATTAAAAAGTTATTATACGGGCGATTTGGAAAAAGGTTGGCTTACGAGCGATTACAGCGCGGCTTGGGAAAACGGCAGCGTTGCCATGAGCGAAGACGGAACGTGGCGTATGTTAGACGAGTTGAACGCTAAAAACAGAGATTTTACTACGGGATTGTTCTCGAGCCCCGTAATAAGTAACGACTCTTATTCCTATTTGCCCGAAATAGAATATACCGAAAAAGGACCTTGGCAACCGGGCGTTGACTTCTCGCTTAACATTATGAAACCTGCCGTAGAAGGCAAACCCGAAGTTTTAGACGCCGCCGTTAAATTTTTGCAATTCGTATCTCAACCCGAATATATGAGTTTATATGCCGAAGAATGGGGTGCGTCGTTGCCTGCAACCAAAGACAGTACGTACAGCCCGCTTCTTAACGAGTGGATGGAACAAAGTTTTCCTAAAATCGCAAACACGTCGTGGCCGCAGGCATTCGTAACCGAGCAGAACGCAAAGTTGAACAGATTGTTCGCCGAATGGTTAAACAATCGTAAAACCAACGCGCAATTCTTTGCCGAGGTAAACGAAATTCAAAGAGCCAGTGCGTTACAAGTAGTTGAAACGCTCGGTTTGAATACGGAAGGTTGGAATGTTTAAGTTTCTTAAATCGAACAAAATTTTTTTGGCGCTTATTATAGTGGTCTTGCTGCTTGCGGCAATGTACGGGTTCGATTATTTCAGAGCGCAGTCTTTCGATATAGAAGTCGTTTCTATTTCTCCCGAAAACCCCGTAGCAGACGGCGAAACTCCCGTGGCTATAACCGTCCGCCTTACCCGTTTCGGCAAGCCCGTTAAAAATCATTATATGTTTATGATTTCTTTAAACGGCGGAACGATGCAAAAAAACAGGGGACAAACGGACGAAAACGGGCAAATCGAATACGTTTATTATCCGTACCGAGCGAGCGTTTTAATGCCTGCGCAAACGGTAACTTTGCGAGTTTACGACGAGTCTAATTCGATTTTCGTAGTGGTAAACGCTTCTTTAGATTTCGATATAGACTTAAAGGAGAAAGCATGAAAAAGAACGGCTTACTGTATAAAATGAAAAAAAATTACGTCGGTTACGTAATGATAGCGCCGCTGTTTATAGGATTGTTGGTGTTCGCGTACTATCCGCCTATTTACGGACTTATTCTTTCGCTGTTCGAAAAGCAAGGTCAACAGACGATTTTTTGCGGTTTCGATAATTACGTAAGGCTTTTTACCGACGAAATATTTTTAAATTCTATTCCTACGATGTTTAAAATCGCCTTGCCTAAACTTATTATAAGCGTTGTCGTGCCGCTTGTTTGCGCCGAATTGGTGTTCGCGGTGGCGTCCGAGAAAAAGCAGGGCGTTTACAGAATGTTGTTGCTTGTACCCATGATAGCCCCCGGTGTTGTCGGAACGCTTATTTGGAAAGCGATTTACGACCCTTCGAACGGAGTTATGACGAATATCGTCCGTGCGTTCGGAATAATTTCTTCAGATACGAATATCGACTGGTTGGGCGATTCTAAATACGTTATTTTCAGTATCATATTTATGGGATTCCCTTGGATAGGCGGAACGAACGTACTTATTTATCTTGCAGGGCTTAATTCGTTGTCGGGCGAAATAATCGAAAGCACCAAACTTGACGGCGCTTCTACTTTCAGAAGAATTATATCTATAGATTTACCTTTGCTGTTAGGTCAAATAAGATATTTTTTAATTTTCGGGCTTATAGGCAGTTTGCAAGATTATTCGGTGCAAGTGTTGTTAACGGGCGGAGGACCGGGATACGATACGTACGTTCCCGGCTACTATATGTACCATCAGGCGTTTATGTTTAACAATAAATATTACGCTTCGGCAATAGGATGTTTCTTGTTTATCGTAATTTTAATTATTACTTTGATTGTAAATAAGTTTACGAACAAAGACCCGTCGGAGGCATAATATGAAAAAAGTAAAACCTTCGCAAGTAGTTTTAAACGTTATAATGATTGTACTTCTCGTTATAATGATTTATCCGTTGGCAATGGCTCTTTGGTGTTCTTTAAAAACCACCGAAAATTACGAACTTACAAAATGGTATCCTACCTTTCCTTTGCAAATAAATAACGTCGTAACGGCGTGGGGTACTTGTTACAAATTTATTTTCAACACCGTTTTCGTAGGTGTTGTGGGAACGTTTGCTTCCTTAGTTCTTTCGTCGCTCGCAGGGTATGCGTTTGCGAAAATAAATTTTCCGGGGCGCGGAATTTTCTTTACGGCAATGCTCGCGCTTATGATGATTCCGGGCGTGTTGACGTTAGTTCCTTCGCACAGTTTATATTGTGCGTTAGGTATGTACAATTCTTATTGGGCGTTAATACTACCTACCGCTATAAACGGTTCGGTGTACGGAACGTTTTTAGTGGTTTCGTTCTTTAAAGGAGTGCCCGACAGTACGTTAGAGGCGGCGCGCCTTGACGGCGCGAGCGAATACCGTTGCTTTTTATCGATTGCCTTGCCGCTCTGTTTACCTATTTTAGGCACGCTTTCGATTATGAAAATCACGGGCGTATGGAACGATTATCTGTGGCCGCAGATTATTATTCAAGATATAGACAAGCAACTTATATCTTCGGGGCTTGCTTTCTCGTTTACCGATATGTATAAGTCGAATATGCCTATAACGTTTGCCGGTTATTTGTTGGCGTCGTTGCCTTTGATATTCTTATTCTCGGTAACTTCTAAGTTCTACGTTCAAGGTCTTATCACTTCGGGGCTGAAATTGTAAAATTCGAATAAAGCAACGAGTTGCTTTAAGTAATAAATTAAACAAATAAAAATAATAAACTCTAAAGGGGGTAATATTATGAAAAAATTTTGTATCTTTATTCTAACTCTTATAATGAGTTTGTCAACCGCGGCAACCGTTATGGTCGCCGCAAGTTCTACCCAAACCACAGGCGATTGGGTAGGGTGTGTTAATAACTACGGCGTAGAAACGACCGCAGACGGCTTGAGTATCGTGTATAACGGATATTATACAGCCGCTCTTAACGACGGGTATATCGCTCTTAACGCAAAAATTCAGACGCTTAAAGAAAGTATTTACGGCGACAACGGAGCCACGCAAGAAGGGCTTATGAATTTTGCCTTTTTAAGTACGTCGAACGTTGAGCCTGATTGGAGTAATACTTACGACGGCTTGTATATGCACGTAAGAAACATAGGCGGAAAACTGTATTTAAAACTGTTCGTAAAGAGCGCGCTCGTTTCAGGCGGCTATAAAGATTTATACGAACAGACGACCGACGTAAACATCGGCGACGTAGAAAGCGTGGTTCTTCAAAAAGAAGAAACGGGATATTCGTTTTTCGTAAACGGGGTAGAATACGCGCACGAAAATTTTACGGCGGTTACTCACGGCGCAATGTGCGATACAAGCGGCAAAACTTATTTTGCGTATGCGTCTTACAATTATCCCGACGACGCCGACCGTAAATTTTTGTTTAAAGGCATAGTAAACGAAAAGCCTTCCGAGTCTGAAAAAACTTGCGACTGTTGCGACGATTCGTGTACCGGCGATTGCATATGCGAAAGCGGTTCGGCTTGCAACCCGAATTGTACTTGCGGCGGCGCGAACTGTAACCCTACACCCCCTCCCCCCCCCCCCCCGAAAATCCCGATAATACGTACGCGCAGTACGTATCGGCAGATACGTGGGGCGGACCTTACGGACAATTCGGCGTAGAGTCTAAATGGAACGGCTTAGATATAATTTACGACGGTTGGTACACGAAAGCGCTTTCGCCCGATTACGTCGAAGTTAATTTTTCTTTTGTCAATTTATTAGAAAGCGTAGCGAGCGCTTCGGGATACAGTCAAGAAGGCGTTTTCCATTTGGCGTTTATGGATAAACAATATACCGTACCCGATTGGAGTTGCTCGTCCGCAAACGGCGTATATTTAATGATGAGAAACGTAGACGATAAACTTTACGTCGAACTTTCTTACAAAACCGCAAATGCTGCTAAACAAACAATACTCAGCGATACTTTAGATATAGAAATCGACGCGGCTTTAAAACTTGTACTCGAAAAGGGCGAAACGGGTTTTGTTTTATCTGTTAACGGAATAAACCTTGCCGAAGAAACTACAAAAACTTTATCGACCGATATTCTTTGCGACGATAACGGATATACCTTCTTTTCGATGCAATCGTACGCTTCGGGCGGTAGCGGAAACGACGGCGACAAACGCCTAATGCATTTAAGTTATATAGCGGAGAAAAAAGGTCAAACCGCCGACCCTTCTATTCTTCCTCCCGACCAGATAAAACAGGGCGAAGAAGATTATAACGCGCCCGTAGGAATGGGTTTAACCGCTAAAAAGTACGGCGGCGAAAACAGCGTAACTCAACTTGAAAACGGCGTTCGTATTACGGGCAACAGCGTTTTGTATACGCCTTTGACCAATCAGAGCGTAGAAGTAACGTTAAGTGTAAATACTTTACCCGAAAACGCTGTATTGCGTTTAAGTCTTGACGGCGAGCAAAAAATTTATTCGTTAACCGAAAATCCCGCCGCTTATCTTTTAATTAAAAACGAGAGCGGATTAAAATTATCGGTAGACGGCTCTACGTGGACAAATTTAAACGTTGAATTAACCCAAGCGATAAAAATCGCTTTCGTTGTAAACGAAGGGGCTATCGCCGTATACGTTAACGGAGAAAAAACCGAAACTTTATTTACTTGGCAACAAGTTACCGGCGAAAACGGAACGTTTTTGGCGTTTGCGATGACGGACGGCGTAAGCATAGACGTTACTTTAATAAAGAACAAAATTTTAAACGCCGATATTTCTTCTTCGCAAAATTGGAACGATCCGTTCGGCGGAGTAGTTCAAGGCGAAAATACAATAGTAAACGCACACGCAACGTTTAAAACGGCTCTCGACAACGATTTCGTTAAAATAGATTTTAAAGTTAACGGCTTAATCGATTCTACCGTATGTACGAGTTATATTACCTTTGCGCTCTTGATGGAAAATTCAATTTGCGATCCGGTAAATCCCGTCGAAACGGGGCTTTATATCTGGCTTAGAAATTACGGCGGAAAATTACAATTTAAAATTGCCGCGCGTACGGAGTTTATGGGGTTAATCGAATCTCACGACTGGACCGATCTCGATATTTCTTTAACGGATAGAATATCGCTTATTTTCATAAAAGATACCGAAAACGGTAATTACAGAATACTTTTTAATAACTATGAAGTAGTAGGCGGAAAACTCGACGAAATTTTAACGATAGATTCTTCCGACAGAAACGAAAGAACGTGGTTCGGTATCGGTTGCTGGAACGATTCTACCGCAACGGACGCGCCTATAAGCGAAACGAGAAGCGTTATAATTTATTCTATCGACAACGTTTATAGCGAAGATAAAATGCCCGAAAATATTGTCGAGATAGGCGAAATAGAACAAGTTCCCGACATTAAGCTGGATACAAACCCCGGCAATAATAACGATAATAAGGAAAATGAAAATAATAAAAAAGGTTGTGCAGGTTCTTATTTGTACGCAAATGCGGTAGCGGCTGTTTTGGTTATCGCCGTGGCAATCGTAATTATGAAAAGAAAACTGACAAACGAGAGATAATGAATATAAAAAAGTACCTTTATAATTATAACTCACAAGAAAATCTCTTATCTTTAAGAAGTTACTATATCCCCTTTGATAGCAAAGGGGATATAGGCAAAAAACGTTTAACTTCGAAAAGACTTTTGCTCTTAAACGGGGTTTGGGGTTTTGACAAGTGTGAGGACGTTTGCGACGCCGATTTAGAAAATTGGGTTAAAAGAAAAACCGAAAATACCATTAAAGTACCCTCGTCCGTTCAGTACGAGGGTTATGAAGATTTTACGTATCTTAATTTCAAGTACGAATTTCCTTTCGACCCGCCGTTCATACACGCAAAAAATCCCGTTTACCGTTTCAGTAAAAAGTTTAATTTAAAGTTGAACGGCGAACGTAAAATTTTAACGTTCGAAGGGGTAGACGGAGCGTTTTTCGTTTTAGTTAACGCAAAGTACGTAGGTTATAATAATATTTCTAAAAGGCTGTCCGAATTCGATATTACCGACTATTTAACCGACGGCGAAAACGTTTTAGACGCGTTTATCGTAAAATTCAGCGCGTCTTCTTATTACGAAGACCAAGATATGTGGCGTTTAAAAGGCATTACCCGTAACGTATATATTTTGTCGCGTCCTTTAAAGCGTATCGACGATTATAAAATAGTTGCCGACTCGTCGGGGAAATTGTCGTTTACCGCGCTTCGCGGCGGATGTTTCGTAACCTTTAAAAACGAGAAAAAACGCGTTGAAGAAGGCGAAACGGTCGTATTTTACGAAAAAGACGTAAAACTTTGGACCTTCGAAACACCGCATTTATACGATTTGCTTATAGAAGAAAACGGCGAATTCATTTTCGAAAAGGTCGGCTTTCGTACTATCGAAGTAAAAGACGGCGTCGTTTTAATGAACGGCGTTCCCGTAAAATTTCGCGGAATTTGCAGACACGATTTCCGTTCCGATAAGGGCAACGTTTTAACCGACGAAGATTTAGAAGAAGACATAAAACTGATAAAGTCGCTTTGCGCAAACGCGGTAAGAACTTCGCATTATCCTAATTCGCCTTATTTTGCAATGCTTTGCGATTATTACGGCATATGCCTTGTAGACGAAGCCAACGTAGAGTGCCACGGCGTACTTATCCGTTCGGGATTTCATAACGAAGAACATTTTCACGAAATGGCGGAAAATCCCGTATTTTACGACGAACTCGAAATGCGCGAAAGATGTCTTGTCGAGCGCGATAAAAACAGACCGTGCGTAGCTTTTTGGTCGCTTGGCAACGAGAGCGGTTTCGGCAGCAATTTCGACAGGGCGGCAAGAGTTGTAAAAGAACTCGATTCTACGCGTCTTATTCAGTACGAAGGAATGTGGCATCGTAGAAACGACGAGATATTTTACACCGATTCGTTAGACGTTTCTTCAAGAATGTATCCTACGTTCGCCGAGTGCGAAAACTATCCCGAAGGCAGAGAAACTCGTCCTTTACTTATTTGCGAATACAGTCATTGTATGGGCAACGGTCCCGGCGATATTTTGAGATATTGGGAAATAATTCAAAACAATCCGCATATTTGCGGTGCGTTCGCATGGCAACTTTGGGACCACGCCGTTTTGTGTAAAGACGGAAAATTGCGCTACGGCGGCGATTTTAACGAAAAAGTAACCGACGGACATTTTAATATCGACGGCGTTTTTTGCTACGGCAACGAAAAATCCACCAAACACGAAATACGCGCAACGTATTATCCGTTCGGCGTTAAAAAGCAAAAAAATTGCTATCTTATAAGCAGTTATTTGTCTTTTTCCGCTCAAAACGTACGCGTTAAAACTGTGCTTCAAAAATCAGGCGTCGATAAAGTAACGGGAGAATATTCTTTTGTTTTAAAAGTGGGCGAAAGTTATAAAATACCTGCTTGCACTGAGCGTTTTGGAGAAAACGCGGTGGAAAGAGTTTTTATTTATACCGAAACTTACGGCGAAATTCAAAAAACTTTTGCGCTCGGAAAAACGAATTATGTTTTTTCTTCGGCAAAAATGCCTGAATATTCGCAAACGGAAAAAGAGTTAAGCATATTTACCGACGTCGGTAAAATTACCATAGACAAAAATAGCGGAAAGCTTAATGCCGAGTGGTTTGTAAAACCGCTTGAAATAAGCCTTATGCGTGCGCCGATTGACAACGACGTAGAACTTTTCGACTGGCGCGAAAGGGGATTGTTCGATTTCGAAAGTTACGTAAAAGAGTTTACCGTACAAGAAAGCGATTGCCTTAAAGTAAAAGCGGAAGGCGTTTGCGCCGCAACTTATCGTGCTCCCGTTTTGTATTTTACGTTGACGTATTCTATTAGTCGCGACGGAAAAATACTCGTCGATTTTAATTACAGATTAGGCGAATTTATAAACGAAGTCGCGCGCGTAGGTTTCGATTTTGCCGTAGAGCAAGACGATTGCAAAAAGTTAGACTATTTCGGGTACGGACCGTACGACAGTTATATAGATAAATGCGCAGGCTCGAATTTGGGCTTTTATACCGCAACCGTCGAAAAGTGTCCTTATCTTATTCCGCAAGAATACGGTTCGCATAAAAACACGAATTATTTAAAAATTTACGGAAATACCGTAAATACGGAAATAGTAGGTAACGATTTTTCTTTTAGCGCGACTCCTTACAGTGTCGAAGAATTAACTAAAACGACGCATAATTATATGTTGCCCGAAAGTAAAAACGTGTTCGTGTGTATTGACGGGCGTATGCGCGGAATAGGTTCAGAATCTTGCGGACCGAGATTGGAAAACGAATACAGAATAACCGAAAACGGAAGTTTTTCTTTTGAAATTCGTTTTAAAAAATAGTATCCCGATTATTTAAATACACTTTAAAAAATATACGAGTTCGTTCTTTTAATAAGTAGCGGGCTCGTTTTTTATATGCGTTTTTAACGCAAAGCGAAAAATTTATTACAAATTTATTACAACTTTTTTATGGTTTTATTTTTGCCGTATGATATAATTGTTGTAATATAAAGTTAAATTATATAAATTGGAGAAAATTATGCCGTTTAAAGTTTTTTTGCTCGAAGACGATAAAAGTATTTGCGAACTTGTCGTAACAATGCTCGAAATGTCGAATATAGAAGTTTCGGTGTATAACACGGTTGCCGATTTTTACGGTGCGCTCGAAAAAGAAACACCGGCGCTTTCTTTACTCGATATAATGCTCCCCGACGGGAACGGGCTTGACGTTTTAAAAAAACTTAAAGAAAAATATCCCGACGTAAGATGTATTATGCTTTCGGCGTTAGGACAAGAAACGGACAAGGTAAAAGGGCTTAATCTCGGCGCCGACGACTATATTTCAAAGCCGTTCGGCGTTTTAGAATTTACCGCGAGAGTAAACGCCGCGCTAAGACGAGTCGTGCCTTCGAATAATATCGTAAAGGGCGATTTAACTCTCGACGCGGCTTCGATGATTGTAACTTTTAAAGATAAAAAACTCGAATTGAACAATAAAGAATTTCATCTTTTAGAGTATCTTATGAAAAACGAAGGCAAAGTTTTAACGAGAGAAAATATTTTAAACGCGGTTTGGGGGTACGACGAGGGCGAAACGCGCACCGTAGACAATCACGTGGCAAGGCTTAGAAAACTCGGCATCGACTATATCGAAACGGTGTTCGGCGTGGGATACAAATTTAAGTTTACAAAATAAGTTTAACGGCGGCAAAAATAATAATTGCGGCTTTAAAAAACTTGGCTTTATTGTTAATACGGAGATTTTTATGTTAAAACGCATAATGTTTATAACGCTTATAATTACCGTTGTAGGCGTGTTTATATTTTCGATATTATCGGCAAACGTTTATTATAATTCGTCGCTCGATTTTGCAAAAGAGCAATTAACGTGTTATATGCAAAGTTTTGACGAAACCGAGCCTTTCGATAAATCGGGCGCCGACGAATTTTCGCAAAAACTTTTCGGCGCAAGGGTTACTTATTTGCAATGCGACGGCACCGTCGTAGGCGATAGCGCGATGAATGCGAGCGAGTATGAAAATCATAAAAACAGAAGCGAAGTTATAAGCGCGCTTAACTACGGTTTCGGCTTTTCGGTGCGTAATTCTTCTTCTGCAAACACAGATATGATTTATTATTGCGTTAAAATAACAAGCGAACTTTGCGCGAGCGACGGAACTGTTTATAACGGCGGTTTGGTGCGAATTGCCCTTCGAACGAATTCGTTTTGGTCGGTTTTTTTAGATTCTTTGCCTGCGCTTTTATGGCTTTTGTTGCTCGTTTCGATACTATGTTTGTTTTTAAGTTTGTTGTCAACTTCGTTTATATTAAAACCGGTAGAAAATCTTACGCGCGAAATGGCTTTATCGGGCGGTAAACACGTTACCACAAAGTATAGCGAACTTAAACCGCTTGTAAAACTTATGAATTCTATGAGCGACGAAATTAAAGAAAAGAGCAATAAACTTTCTGCCGACAGCGAACTCGAAATTTTAATTTTGAACAGTATGGAACACGGAATGGTTATTTTTCGTAGTCCGTCTGATGTAGTGCTTATAAATCGTACCGCGGCAAAACTTTTAGACTACGAAGAAAACGAACCTATCCGTCTTTTTGTAGAAAACACAGAAATTGCAAACGTTTTAAAAACGGGTGAAATCGCCACGATTGCTTATAAATTTTACGGCAGAGATTATATGCTCCGTTTTACCAAAGTAGAAGAAACGCACGTGTTACTTATGACCGACGTAACCGAATCGGTAGCGGCTGAAAAAAGCAAAAACGAATTAATCGCCAACGTTACGCACGAAATGAACACGCCGCTTACGAGCATTAAAGGGTTTGCCGAGTTGATTGCGTCGGGTTCGCTCGATAAAACAAAGTGCGTAAACGCCGCCGATACGATAATAAAGCAGAGCGACAGACTTGCTAAACTTATACGCAGCATTATAAATTTCAGTGCTATAGATAACGACGAACTTTCGCCTTACGACGTGGATTTATCCGCGCTTTTAAAAGAAACGGTTTTATTTTTCGAGCCGAAAATAGCCGAAAAAAACATACGGCTCGAATTGGATTTAGACGACGGCGTAACCGTTTTGTCGCGTAGAGAAAGATTGGTCGAAATAGTAAATAATTTGGTGAGCAACGCAATCAGATACAATAAAGAAGGGGGCTTTCTTAAAATTACGCTTAAAGGCGGCAAAACGCCGAAACTTTGCGTCGAAGATAGCGGAATAGGTATTTCCGAAGAAAATTTGCCGCATATTTTTTCGCGCTTTTATACGGTCGATAAATCACACAACGGCTCGGGCGGCGGATTCGGTTTAGGGCTTGCCATAGTCAAAAAACTCTGCAACCGCGCCGGATGGAAACTTTTTGTAGAAAGCGAACTCGGTAAGGGTACATCTTTTAAAATAGAGTTTGTTTCGCCGTAAAGAGAAAGATATTCGATTTTTTTGTGTAAAAACGATGAATAATCGCTTTAATTTTAGTTAAAAATCTTTATAAAAAACGCAAAAATTCGTAGTAAAGCAAAAAGTGTTTTACATTATTCGGATAATTTGATATAATCGTATTTATGAAATTTTATTTTTACGTGAAATATGCCGTATCGTTTGCGGTTGCGGCGGTGCTTGCGATAGTAACCGCACCTGTTTTTTTAATTACGGCAATAGCAATAAAGTTAGAAGACGGCGGAAAGGTTATTTTTTCTCAAGAACGTACGGGAATGGGAATGAACCGCTTTAAAGTTTATAAATTCAGAACAATGAAAACTACCGACGTCGCTTTTGATAAAAACAGACAGGTAATAGCAAGTCATAACTCTAACGTTACCAAAGTGGGTAGAATTATCCGCAAGTTTAAATTAGACGAACTTCCGCAAATTTATAACGTATTAAAAGGCGATATGTGTTTTATTTCTCCGCGTCCGTTACTTCCCGCGTTTGAAAGCGATTATAAAGATTGGGAAAGGGTTAAATTTTTTGCAAAACCCGGCATGACGGGGCTCGGGCAAGTAAACGGCAACGGTTATTTGTCTATAGAAGAACGTAACTATTACGACGTGTATTACGTTATGAACGCGTCGCTGTGGCTCGATTTAAAAATCGCATTTAAGACGATAGGCGTTATAGTTCGCGGCGAAGAAAGGTATATAAAACACGTTAAAGTAAACGATTATTGTAATTTAAAAACGGGTGCTAAGGCGCTTTGGGATAAAAAAACCGACGTTCGCAAAAAATTTATTCCTAAATACGCAGGTTAAATTTATGGCTACCGAAAAATTAAAAATCGCGCAGGTTATCGGTAACGCCGCAATCGGCGGTGTGTCGTCCTGCGTTTTTAACTATTATAAATATATAGACAAAAGTAAGGTTACGTTCGATTTTTACACTTACGGCGAGTGCGCGTTCGACGATAAAATACGCGCCGTTTGTCCCGACGCTCGTATTTTTTATATTCCGAACGTAATTCGTTTTTATAAAGCGATACCCGCGCTTACGGCGCGTTTTAAAGCGGAAAAATACGATATAGTGCATTCGCATATGACTACGCTTTCTGCGTTCGTGTTAAAGGCTGCGAAAAACGCGAACGTTCCCGTAAGAATTTGTCATTCGCACAGTGCGGCTAATAAGTACGCCGACCATAAATTAGTAAAAGACGTTTTAAAAAATTTCGCGCCTAAATACGCCACTCATTTTTTTGCGTGCGGCGAAGACGCGGCAAAGTATCTTTTCGGAAAACGCTATGGCGAGAGTTATATTTTAAAAAACGCAATAGAGCTC
This sequence comes from uncultured Clostridia bacterium, assembly GCA_964439285.1. Classification (GTDB taxonomy): domain Bacteria; phylum Bacillota; class Clostridia; order Christensenellales; family Borkfalkiaceae; genus Borkfalkia. The sequence continues at coordinate 20,969 of CAYTNZ010000001.1, forward strand.
GAACGCTTTTCTTACCGTTCAGAGCGCGACGCGGCTAAAGCCGAACTCGGGCTTTGCGGCAAGGTTATAGGCTTTATAGGAAGATTCGCGTATCAAAAAAATTTGTTTTTTCTTATCGACGCTTTTTCGCTCGCGGCAAAAGCCGACGATAATTTAACGCTTGCGCTTTTAGGTTCGGGCGACGACGAAAAAAAATTAAAAGCCTACGTTAAAGAAAAAGACTTGTGCGATAAAGTTAAATTTTTTGCGCCTACCGCAAATACCGAACTATTTTACGCGGCGTTCGACGCGTTCGCGCTTCCGTCAAGGTACGAAGGTTTGCCCGTAGTTGCAATCGAGGCACAGGCGGCAGGCGTTCCTTGCGTTTTTTCTGACAGAATTACGAAAGAGTGTTCGTATACTTCGAATAATTTGTTTTTACCGCTCGAAACGTCCGTTTGGGCAAACGCGTTTAAAAATATTTCGGCTGTCGAAAGTAAAAAGAGCGATACGATAAATTCGCTGATAAACGCAGGGTACGATATTCGCGTCGAGGCGAAAAAACTTACCGATTATTATATTAAAATCGGAGATAAAAGCCTATGATTTCCGTAATTATGGGCGTTTACAACGCCGAAAAAACAGTAGAGCGCGCAGTAAGTTCGTTATATAAATATACGGGCGAAATAGAAGTTATAGCCGTAAACGACGGCTCTGTCGATAACACCGCCGAAGTGTTAGAATCGTTAAAAAAGCGATTTTCTACTCTTAAAGTGTTTTCTAACGAAAAAAACAGGGGGCTTACCTATTCTTTGAATTTTGCGTTTTCGAAAAGTTGCGGCGAGTTTATCGCGCGGCTTGACGCAGACGATATAAACGCGGAAAACAGATTCGAAAAACAACTTTCGTTTATGTCTGCGCATCCCGAATACGCTTTTTGTTCGGGCAACGCGATTTTATTCGACGAAGACGGCAATTATGCAAGGCGAAAATTTATCGAAAAAGTAACTCTAAACGATATAGTTCGCGAAAATCCGTTTATTCATCCCGCGCTTTTTATCCGTCGCGACGCGCTCGAAAAAGTGGGCGGATATCGCGATATAAAAAAGACTAATCGGTGCGAAGATTACGATTTGATTTTCAGATTATACGCCGAAGGGTTTTACGGCTGTAATTTAAACGAAGATTTAATATATTATTACGAAAATAGAAACGGCACGGGCAAACATTCTTTTAAAACGCGAAAAAACGAGTTTTACGTAAGGCGTTACGGCAGTAAAATAAACAAATCGAAAAAAGGCGCGTTATTGGCGTTTAAACCGCTTATATTGTCGGTGTTGCCTGCAAAACTATACAAAAAATTACACAAGAGCAAACAAGAAAAATTATAAGAGTAAAAAAATGGAACAAGTAAGTTTATTAAGTCAAGCGTCGCAACGGGCATATCTTTTGCGGCTTTTGGTAAAAAGAAATATAAGAAATCAGTATTACGGTTCGTTTATAGGCGTATTGTGGACGGTTTTAAATCCGCTTTTGAATATGCTCGTAATGGCGTTCGTCTTTTCGAGTATTTTCGGCAGGAGCGGTATAGAACTCGATTATGCCGTATATGTTTTAAGCGGAAACATAGTTTTTAACGTAATGCGCGCGTCTACTTCGGGTTCGCTTCCTTGCCTTGTAAATCAGCGCAATTTATTGCAAAAAAATAAAATTTCGCCTACGATTTTTCCTATATCCAACGTTCTTTCGGCGCTCGTTACTTTTGCCTTTTCGTTTATAGCGCTTATAGTGGTTATGCTTATACGTATAATTATGGGGGCGGAAGTCGCTTTTCATTGGGAAATGCTTTTAACTATTGTAATGCTTCCGTCGCTTTTGTTGTTTTCGGTGGGAATTTCGCTATTTTTAAGTTCGCTTTTCGTATTTTTCAGAGATATAAAACATATTTATTCGGTAATTTTAACGTTATGGTCGTATCTTACGCCGCTATTTTACAATATCGACGCGTTAAATAAACCGTTTATAGCAAAAGTGATGGTGTTAAATCCTATGTACCATTACGTAGAGTATTTCAGAACGCTTTTATCGGGCGCAGTGCCTTCTCTTTATACGCATCTTTTTTGTTACGGATTCGGGATTGTATCGGCAGTTATTGGCGGACTGTTTATGCATTTTACTAAAAATTCTATTGCGGCGAGGTTGTAAAATGGAAAAAACTAATATAGAGTCGCAAGAGAGAAAATTACTTATAGACGCGAGCGGCGTTTGTATGGATTACAATTCGTTTACCGAGCGTACCGACGGATTGAAAGAGGCTGTAGTTAAACTTTTCAAAGGAAAACTCAAAAAGCAAAAATTCCATTGCCTTACCGATTTGAATTTTAAAATTCATTACGGCGAATCGGTGGCGTTTATAGGCAGAAACGGCGCGGGTAAGAGTACGCTTTTAAAAATAATAGCAGGAACTTTAAAACCTACCAAAGGTAAAGTAGAAGTTTACGGAAAAATCACTCCGCTTTTACAACTCGGCGCGGGGTTCGACGGAAACGCGAACGGTATGGAAAATATTTATCTTAACGCCGCCATAATGGGTTATACCAAAAAGCAAATAGATAATAAACTCGACGATATTTTAAAGTTTGCCGAACTTGGCGAATTTATTAATTCGCCCGTCAAAAATTATTCGTCGGGTATGCTTTCGCGTTTGGGCTTTTCGATAGCGATAAATATGGAATCAGACGTTTTGTTAATCGACGAAATTTTAGGCGTAGGCGACGCGGCTTTTCAAAAAAAGTGTTATAATCGTCTTATGGAAAAGAAAGAGCAAGGCACTACGTTTATTATCGTATCGCATACTCGCAGCGTCGTGGATTTGTGCGAACGCGCTATTTGGTTAAAAGACGGTAAAGTTCAAGAAGACGGCGTCGCGAAAGACGTTGTCGAAAATTATTCTGCCTTTTTAGACGGCGGCGGAAAATAAGCGAACGTGTGCGATAGGGGTAAAAAGTGAATAAACCCGATTATAACAAATTAATGAAAGAAGAAATGCAAAGAGCGGAAAAAGGCACAAAACTTTTATTGCACAGTTGTTGCGGTCCGTGTTCGTCGCGCTGTTTAGAAACTCTTAAAGACGTGTTCGACGTTTCGGTATTGTTTTATAATCCGAATATTACCGATAAAGAAGAATACAATCTTCGAAAAGCGGAACAAATTCGTTTTTTAAAGCAGTCGGGTTGGGCAAAACTTTGCAACGACGAGTATAACGTTTTCGATTTTTTTAACGCCGTTTCGGGTTTAGAAAAAGAAAAAGAAGGCGGTGCGCGTTGTTACAAGTGTTACGAATTGCGTCTTGAATATACCGCAAAAAAAGCAAAAGGCGAAGGATACGATTATTTTTGCACGACGCTTTCGGTTTCGCCGCATAAAAATTCCGAGTGGCTTAACGAGATTGGTATTCGTCTTGCCGAAAAATACGGCGTAAAATATTTACCCGCCGATTTTAAAAAAGAAAACGGCTATCTTCGCTCGGTAGAACTTGCCAAAGAATACGATTTGTATCGCCAAAATTATTGCGGTTGTTGTTTTTCGGATTGGCGAAAAAAAGTTTAATTTGAACGATTTAATCTTTATTTTAATCGCGTTTTCGCGTGTCGAAAAGTGTGTTTTAAATTTTTTAAAAAAACCGAAAAAAAGCACGTATAAAATTATTGACAATAGGCATAATAAGTTATATAATAATTGCAACTAATTCAGTTGCAATTTATTTTTTTACGGAAATTATATGAAACTTTCTTCAAAATCGCAATACGGGCTTAAAGCCTGTTACGTATTAGCCCGAAACTACGGTAAAAAAAGTTTTAGCGCAAGTGCGCTCGAAAAAGAAATAGGAGTTTCGGCTAAATATTTAGAACGCATTTTGCGAATGCTGTCGGGTGAAGGCATAATTTTAGCCGAACGCGGAGTAACGGGCGGTTATCGCCTCGCGAATTCGCCCGAAAATATCACCGTAGGCGATATCGTGCGTGTTTTAGAAGACGATTTAGAAATTGTAAGTTGCATAAATTCTTCGTGCGCTTTATGTGCGTCGGGTTCGGTTTGGAAACGGTTGAAAGACGGCATAAACGGTGTGCTCGATTCAATCACTTTGCAATCGCTCGTAGACGATTATAAAGAACACGGGGTTTGTAAATGTCAACATAAGAAAAAGGATAAACAAGAAATATGAAACGCATTTATTTAGATCATGCGGCAACGACGTGGGTCGATTCGTCGGTTTTTGAAAAGATGACGCCGTTTTTTACTCAAACGTTCGGTAACCCCAATTCGCAACATTCGTTCGGGCGAGAATCCGTTCGTTTTGTAGACGAGGCGCGCGATACCATAGCAAAACTTATAGGCGCAAAGCCTAACGAAATTTATTTTACGTCGGGCGGAACGGAATCGGATAACTGGGCTATTCGCGGAATCGCTCAGGCTAAAAAAGCGCAGGGCAATCATTTAATAATAAGCGCAATAGAGCATCCTGCGATGATTACCACCGCAAAAGAACTTCAAAAAGAAGGTTTCGAAATAACGCTTGCACCGGTTGACGAGTACGGGGTTATAGACGTTAAAGCGCTCGAAGCGAGTATCCGTCCCGAAACTATATTTATAGGCGTTATGACTGCGAATAACGAAATAGGAACTATTCAGCCTATAAAAGAAATTTCGGAAATAGCGCAAAAGCATAAAATAACTTTCTTTACTGACGCCGTTCAGGCGGCAGGCGCGCTTAAACTTAACGTAAACGAGCCGAGAGTCGATTTAATGAGTTTTTCGGGGCACAAATTTTACGGACCTAAAGGCATAGGCGTTTTATATATCCGTTCGGGGCTTAAAATAGGAAGAATTTTAACGGGCGGACATCAAGAACGCACAATGCGCGGCGGCACGACGAACGTACCCGCCGTTGTGGGTATTGCCGAAGCGTTTAAACTTGCAAACGAGCATTTAGAAGAAAACGCCGAGTACGTTAAATCTTTGCGCGATAGGTTTATAAAGAGAGTTTTAACTGAAATTCCGTACGTTAAACTTAACGGACACCCCGAAAACAGATTGCCGTCAAATGCGAATTTTTCGTTTAAATACGTCGAGGGCGAATCGATTTTATACAGTCTCGATTTAGCGGGAATTGCCGTTTCGAGCGGTTCGGCTTGTTCGTCAGGTTCGTTAGAACCGTCGCACGTGTTGCTCGCAACGGGTATGCCCGAAGGGCTTGCTCACGGTTCTATACGTTTTTCGTTCGGAAAAGACAACAGTATAGAAGACGTCGATTATACGGTAGACAAATTGAAAGAAGTTGTGGTAAAACTCAGAAAGTTATCTCCGCTTTTTCCTAAAAATTTAAAAAACGAAGTTTACGATAAAGGAGAGTATTAAAATGCAATATACCGAAAAAGTGATGGAAGCGTTTCAAAATCCTAAAAACGTGGGCGAAATAGAAAATGCCGACGGCAAAGGGATGATAGGCAGCGAAGCGTGCGGTGATATAATGGAAGTTACGATAAAAGTCGAAAACGATGTGATAGTAGACGCAAAATTCCGTACGTTCGGGTGTGCGGCGGCAATCGCAACGTCGTCAACCGCAACCGAAATGATTAAAGGTATGACCGTAGACGAAGCGCTCGCCGTTACCAATAAAAAAGTAATAGATATTTTAGGCGGTTTGCCTCCGCAAAAGGTGCATTGTTCGGTTTTGGCAGAACAAGCGATTAAAGCCGCTATCGAAGATTATAAATCAAAAAAAGCGTAAAATATTATAAACTAAAAAAACGCTCTCCGCGGTTTAATAAATCGCGGAGAGCGTTTTTATCTATAAGTCGTATGTTATTTTTGTTGAATAAATTCGTATAAAACGTCCGAAAGGGCGGCAAGTTTTTTAGGCGAAAGCGTTTCGCCTCTTGCTTTTTCGGGAATTTCGGCTTTTTCGAGTATTGCTTTTGCGTCGTCGCGCGAAAGCGAAAAACTGTTTATAAGGTTATTTTCTAACGTTTTTCTTCTCGATAAAAACGCCGCGCGGACGGTGTCGCGATACGTTTTTTTATCTTTAACGGGTATTCTGTTTTCGATAAAAGTAAGTTTAACGACCGCACTGTCAACGTTCGGAACGGGGAAAAACATATTTCTCGGTACGTATTTTATTATTTCGGTGTCTGCCCTTAGCGCAATCGCCGCGGTTATCGCACCGTATTCGGGGGTGTTTTCTTTTGCGCAAAAACGTTTTGCAACGTCGTCTTGCACCATTATAACGAGTTTCGAAACTTTTTGACTTTCTTCTACAAATCGCATAACGAGCGGCGACGTAATGTAATAGGGCAAGTTTGCCACTACCGAGAAACTATCTAAATTTTTTTCGAAATCGGAAATATCTACGCGCATAAAATCGCGAAAAATCACTTCGGAGTTTTCTATGCCAGAAAGCGTTTCCGAAAGTACCGGTTTTAATTTTTCGTCAATTTCAAAAGAGTAAACTTTTTTTGCCGCAGCCGCGATTTCGCGCGTGAGCGTACCTGCGCCGCAACCTATTTCGATAACGGTGTCGTCTTTCGTAATACCTGAACTTAAAACTATATTTTTTAAAAGATTCGTATCCGAAATAAAGTTTTGCCCGAACTGTTTTTTAAACGAAAAACCGTGTTTTTTTAAGATTGTAGAAAGATTTTCCAAAATTTTACTCCGAAAATAAAGTATATTAATAAAAAAGTATCGCAAACTGATAACGTAAACTCGATATTCGAAAGAAGTAGTAAGGCGTTTATTCGTCAAATACGCTAAGTTATTCGAATAATGGAATTTACCGATTCGGAGTTCGTAACTCCGCACAAAAGAAAGGGAGAGCCGTTGCAAATTTGTACATTTGCGGCGGCTTTTTCTTTGTGTGATTTGGGCTCACGCAAGTTTTTTCGTGCAGACGAAAATCCTTGCCGTGAGTTTAAGGGACAACCCACCGACAAGGCGGCGGGAT
>CAYTNZ010000002.1:0-8292 GCA_964439285.1 uncultured Clostridia bacterium
GTTTGAAATACGGCGAAGTTATAAATCCTTGCAAGCAAGTTTATAACTTCTTGTATTATTATTGTATATTTTAACAAGATAGCGTTTCAATATAAAAAGGTTATTGTTATTTACGTATAATTAAAATTTGCTCGAATAAATTTTTAAAGCAATTGTCGTGGCGGTTGTTTATTTAAGGAGTTATATGAAACACGTTAAATTGCCCCAAGGGGTACGCGACGCGCTCGAAAAAGAGTGCTATAACATAAACAAAATTAAAGATACGTTAAGAAACGTTTTTTTGCTTTCGGGATATAATTTCGTGCAGAGTGCGGGGTTAGAATATTACGATACTTATTCTACGATTAAAAGTTCAATTGCTCAGTCGAAAATGTTTAAAATGACCGATAAAGACGGGAATTTAATCGTATTACGACCTGATATGACGCTTGCCGTTGCAAGAATTGCGGCGAGTAAAATAAATAATCCGAGTGCAAAACTTTGTTATTTTGCCGAAACGTACGATTTTTCGGCAAGCGGAAACTCTTATCGCGAAGTATCGCAAGCGGGTATCGAAATTTTAGGACAAAACGGTGCGTTTGCCGATGCTCAAGCAATAGCGTTTGCTATAGACTGTCTTTTAGCGGTAGGGCTTGAAAATTTTAAAATAGACATAGGACACGTAGGCTTTTTTAAAGGACTGTTAGAAGGCAGCGGACTTACATTCGAACAGGCAGAAGAGGTACGCGGCTATATAAACGCGAAAGACTCTATAAACACTCAACTTTCTTTGCAAAAATATAATTTGAGCGGTAGAGCGCAAAAGGCGATAATGGCACTTCCCGCGCTTTTCGGGGGAATCGAAATTCTTGCCGAGGCTGAAAAATTAACTAAAACGCAAGCGGCTTTGTCGGCGCTTAAAGAACTTAATTTAACTTATTGTTTCCTTTGCGATTTAGGATACGAAAAATATATTTCTTTCGATTTGGGAACGGTAAAAAGTCTCGATTATTATTCGGGTATCGTGTTTACCGGTTTGGCGTCCGGTGTGGGCGCGCCGCTTTTATCGGGCGGAAGGTACGATAATCTTACCGCAGAATTCGGAAAAAAGATTTCGGCGGTCGGTTTCGCCATAGGATTAAAGCGTACGCTTACAGCATTGGAAAAGGTCGATAAAACGGTCGAAGTACCCGAGCCAGACGTTACCGTTATATGTAAAAATGGCGGCGAAAAAGTCGGATACGCGGCATATAAAGAGTTTTTGTCGAACGGTAAATCTTGCGATTTGATTGCAGACGAAAAAAACTCGGAATTTGCTCGAAAACGCGGCGGCGAAATTTATTTTGCAACCGATAAAGGCTTGAAAAAATTATAAACTCAAATAAAAAAACGAATTAAAAATTAGTTTTTGTTTGGCGGCGAATTATAAAAACAATTACGCGAAAACGCGTAAAAAAAGGGAATAAATTATGATTAACGTGGCTCTTGCAAAGGGCAGACTTGCCGAAAAGTGTGCGGATATATTTATCCGTTGCGGCATAAAAGCCGAAATTTTAAAAGAAGATACCCGTAAACTCGTGCTCGAAACGGAAGATAAAAAGTTTAAATTCTTTTTCGTAAAGCCTTCTGACGTTCCTACGTACGTCGAATACGGAATTGCCGATATAGGTATAGTAGGAAAAGACACTCTTTTAGAAGCGGAGTGCGATTTGTACGAAATGCTCGATTTAGGGTTCGAAAAGTGCAAGTTATGCGTTGCGGGTTTTAAAAATTCGAAAAAAAAAATACGGAGAGCATTTAAAAGTCGCAACAAAGTACGTAAATACGGCAAAACGTATTTATCAGCAACGCGGCGAAGACGTCGAGATTATAAAACTCAACGGCTCTATCGAACTTGCGCCTTTAACTGGGCTTTCGGACGTTATTTTCGATATAGTGCAGTCGGGCGATACTTTAAGGGCGAACGGGCTTGACGTATTGGAAGAAGTTTTCGAAATTTCCGCGCGTCTTATTGCGAATAAAGTAAGTTTAAAAACCAAAGCGGACGAAATTTTGCCGCTTATTGCCGAAATGAAAAAATACGTTTAAAGGTCATATAATATGAATATATACGAAAATGCGAAAAGCGCGAGCAAAATTTTAACGCGCGGTAAATTTAACGACGAAAGCAAGGTTTCTATCGTTCGTTCTATATTAAAAGACGTTCAAACAAACGGCGATAATGCGCTTTTTTCTTATTCTAAAAAGTTCGACGGCAGCGAACTTGACTGTCATAGCGTAAAAGTCAGCGAAGAAGAATTCGAAAACGCTTATAAAGAGATAGACGAAAAGTTTTTGCAATCGCTTAAAAAGGCAATTAAAAACGTATACGAATATCATGCGCGAAGTCCTAAAAAATCGGATATTCGCGAATTTGACGGTAGAACTACGGGATACGTCGTAAAACCCGTTCGCCGCGCAGGTATTTACGTTCCCGGCGGTACCGCGCCGCTTTCGAGTTCCGTTCTTATGGGAGTTCTTCCGGCAAAGGCGGCGGGGGTTAAAGAAATTTACGCCGTAACCCCTGCAAAAAACGGAAAAATAAACCCAGCAACGCTCGTTGCGGCTAAAGAATGCGGCGTTACGGCTCTTTTTAAAGTAGGCGGCGCGCAGGCGATAGCGGCGCTTGCTTACGGAACGGAGAGTATCCCCAAAGTAGACGTTATAGCAGGTCCCGGAAATATTTTCGTTACTCTTGCCAAAAAAGAAGTTTACGGCGAGGTAGGCATCGATATGCTCGCAGGTCCGAGCGAAATACTTATTATCGCCGATAAACATCAAAAAGTCGAGTACGTTGCAGCCGACGTTTTATCGCAAGCGGAGCACGACAGACTTTCGCGCGCGATAGTTATAACCGACGATAAAAAGTTTGCCGAAACGCTTTCGAAAGAAGTTTTAAGACGCGCGGCTTTGCTTCCGAGAGCGGATATAATAAAAGAGTCGCTTGAAAACGGCGGCGGAATTATACTCGTTAAAGATTTAAACGAGGCGTGCGCTCTCGCAAACGATATCGCACCCGAGCACTTAGAACTTGCAACTAAAAACGCAGACGAACTTTTAGAAAAAATCGATTGCGCGGGCGCGGTGTTTTTAGGAAGTTATACGCCCGAACCTATCGGCGATTATTTTGCAGGTCCCGACCATATACTTCCGACCGGCGGTACGGCAAAGTTTTTCGAAGTGTTGAATCAAGACACTTTTCTTAGAAAAATGAGCGTGATAAAGTACGATAAAAACGCTATTTTAGCGGACGGAGCGGATATAACGCGCCTTGCCGAGAGCGAAATGCTCGAAGCGCACGCCGATGCCGTGAGAGTTCGTTTAGGAGATAAATAATATGAGAACGGCTGAAATTGTACGCAAAACCAAAGAAACCGAAATTTCTTTAAACTTAAATCTCGACGGCATGGGAGAGAATAAAATCGATACGGGTGTTGGATTTTTTAACCATATGCTCGAACTTTTTTCGGTGCATTCGGGAATCGATTTAAACATAACCTGTAAAGGCGATACGCAAGTCGATTTTCATCACAGCGTAGAAGATACGGGCATTTGTTTAGGTCAAGCGATTAAAGAAGCATTAGGCGAAAAGCGCGGTATTGCGCGCTTTGCCGACAGGGTTATTCCTATGGACGAGTGCGCCGCTATGGTCGCAATCGATATCGGCGGAAGACCGTTTTTAAATTTCGAAGATAAGATTAATTGCAAAATCGGCGATTTCGACGGCGAACTCGTAGAAGAATTTATGCGAGCCTTGTGCTTTAACGCAGGAATTAATATGTATATGAAACTTTTAAAGCGCGGCAACGCTCATCACGAGGCAGAAAGTCTTTTTAAAGCGCTTGCGCGTTGTTTTAAAGATGCCGTTGCGATAGTAAGCGATAAAATTCCGTCGTCGAAAGGGGTGCTGTAAGTGTTCGGTATAGTCGATTACGGTATGGGCAATTTGCGTTCGGTGCAAAAAGCACTCGAATTTATCGGCGAAGACGCTAAAATTTCGGGCGATTTTAAAATTTTAGACGAATGCGATAAATTAATTCTTCCGGGGGTCGGTTCGTTCGGTGCGGGTATGCGCGAAATGCAAAAGACGGGGCTTGACGAATATATAAAACATCGTGCCGAAAATACTAAAATTTTGGGTATTTGCCTTGGAATGCAGTTTCTTTTATCCGCAAGTTACGAAGACGGGTATAATAAGGGCTTAGGTCTTATTCCGGGCGAAATAGTACGTTTCGAAAAAGGAAAAATTCCTCAAATAGGCTGGAACGGCGTTTATAATTTAAAAACCGAACTTTTTTCGGGAATGTCGGAAGGTACGCAGTTTTATTTCGTACACAGTTACAGAGCAAGTTGCGAAAATCGATACGCGTGCGCCCTTTCCGATTATTTTGTCGAATATCCGTCGGCAGTGTTTTGCGGCAACGTTTACGGGGTACAGTTTCATCCCGAAAAGAGCGGCGAGGCAGGCTTGAAATTATTAAAGAATTTTGCAAAAATGTAATCGGTAGAATTTTACTTTTCAGAAAATAAAAACGTTTTAAAATACAGTACGCGTCAAGTAAAACGCCTAAAAAATACGAGTTTTGGACTTAATTTATTCAATTCTCTAATTGATAGAATTAAAAAAACATAAAAGGGAGATTACGTTATGATTTTATTTCCGGCTATCGATATTTTAGACGGGAGAGTAGTGCGTTTAAAGCACGGCGATAAGGCTTTGGCAACCTATTACGGCGACCCTATGGATTTTGCTAAAATGTGGGCTGACGCAGGTGCTGAATATTTACATATAGTCGATTTATCGGGCGCGTTTTCTGGCGAGAGCGGAATAGACGAAATTATCGCGGATATTAAAAGAGAAGTCGGTATTCCCATTCAAAGCGGCGGCGGATTAAGAACGATAGAAGATATTAAAAGTAGATTAAAAGCAGGTGCCGACAGGGTTATAATAGGCACTATGGCTGTAAACAATCCCGACGAATTTGCACTTGCCGCGTACAGATACGGCGATAAAATCGTTGCCGGAATAGACGCCAAAGACGGCTATTTCGCCGTTAGCGGTTGGACGGAAAAAACGAACGTTTCGGCTGTGGAATTCGGTAAAAAAGCGCACCATATGGGGCTTAATTACGCTCTGTTTACCGATATTTCGAAAGACGGCGTTTTAAACGGCGTAAACGTCGAGGCTACCGTTAATATGGCAAACGAAACGGGTTTAAAAATTATAGCGTCGGGCGGGGTTTCTTCTCTTGACGATATCGTAAAACTTAAAGAAAAAAACGTTTACGGTGCGGTAATAGGCAGAGCGATTTACGAACGCGCTATCGATTTGGAAAAAGCGATAAAACTTGCAAAGTAATTGGTTTTCGGATAGTCAAAAAGAGTTGAATATAATCTCTTTAATGGTCAAATAGCCGAATAAATAAGGTGTTTTTATGCTATGCAAAAGAATAATTCCTTGTCTTGATATCGACAAAGGCAGGGTGGTTAAAGGCGTCAATTTCGTCGATTTGGTAGACGCGGGCGACCCCGTCGAAACGGCGAAAGCGTACGATAAAATCGGCGCGGACGAAATAGTTTTTTTAGATATTACGGCAAGTTCGGAAAACAGGCAAACTTCGTATAACGTTATAAGTCGTGCAAGCGAACAGGTTTTTATTCCGCTCACCGTCGGCGGCGGAATACGCACGGTAGACGATTTTCGCGCTATGCTCGCGGCAGGCGCAGATAAAATATCGGTAAATTCGGCGGCTATAAAAAATCCTACGCTTATAACCGACGCCGCTTTAAAATTCGGTTCTCAATGCGTCGTTTTGGCGGTTGACGCAAAACGTAACGAAAAGGGCAGGTGGGACGTGTATTTAAACGGCGGCAGGGTTAAAACCGAACTCGACGCTATCGAGTGGATAATACAAGCCGAAAAATTAGGCGCGGGCGAAGTATTGCTTACGAGTATGGACCGCGACGGAACTAAGTCGGGTTACGATTTAGAATTAACGAAAATGGCTGCCGAAGCGGTAAACATACCCGTTATCGCTTCTGGCGGAGCGGGAAAACTTTCTGATTTTAAAGACGTGTTTATAGAAGGAAAGGCAGACGCCGCGTTGGCTGCGTCGCTGTTTCATTTCGGCGAAATAGAAATGAAAACGCTTAAAAATTATTTAAAACAATCGGGAATAGCCGTAAGAACGGTATAGTTAAAATACGGCATTTACGTGTTATAAGGACGATGATATATGGAATTGAAATTTGACGAAAAAGGGCTTGTATGCGCTATCGCTCAAGATTACGAGAGCGGCGAAGTGTTGATGCAAGCGTATATGAATAAAGAAGCGTATTTATTGACGCTCGAAACGGGTTATGCTCATTATTTTAGTCGTTCAAGACAAAAACTTTGGAAAAAGGGCGAAACGAGCGGACATTTTCAAAAGGTAAAAAGCATTTACGTCGATTGCGACGGCGATTGCGTTTTAATGAAGGTAGAGCAAATCGGCGTTGCTTGTCATACGGGCAATTATTCTTGCTTTTTTAACGAGATTAAAAACGGCGGTATCGGCGCGGAAATGCTCGGAGTGTTGCAAAGAATAATAAAAGACAGAAAAGACAATCCCGAAGAAGGTTCGTACACTTCGTATCTGTTTGAAAAGGGCGTAGATAAAATCGCAAAAAAAACGGGCGAAGAAGCGGTTGAACTCGTTATTGCCGCAAAGAATAATGATAAAAACGAAATAGTAGGCGAGTGTGCCGATTTACTGTATCATACGCTCGTTTTACTCGCAAACGCAGGGGTTAAACTTTCAGACGTTTGCAACGAATTAAAAGAAAGACATTAATATTATAGGCAAATAGTAACTTTGCCGAACAAAAGAGGATATAAACGCTATGCAAAAAAGAAAAGGATCGTTATTATCTTTTCGCGAAGATATAAAAGTATTCGACGCAACCTTGCGCGACGGCGGTTTGGTAAACGATTTTCGTTTTACAGACGACTTTGCCAAAGCGCTTTATAAAATGAATATCGCGGCGGGCGTCGATTATATGGAACTCGGATACAAGGCGTCTAAAAGACTTTTCGACGTAAATAAGTTCGGCAAATATAAGTTTTGCGACGAAGACGAAATGCGTAAAATAGTAGGCGAAAACAATGCCGATATTAAACTTGCCGTTATGGCAGACGTCGGAAGAACTGATTATACGACCGATTTTACGTCTAAAAACGACAGTGTTTTCGATACCGTGCGCGTTGCAACGTATATAAACGAAATTCCTTCTGCCGTTCGTATGGTAGAGTATTTAAATAAATTAGGCTACGAGACGTGCGTGAACGTAATGGCGGTTTCTAAAGCGCGCGAAGAAGAAGTGCTTTCCGCTCTCGAAATTTTAGGACAAAGCCCCGTAGACGTTATTTATATCGTAGACAGTTACGGCTCGCTCTATCCCGAAGAAATAGCAAAACTTACGCTCACTTATCTCGAAGCGGGCGAAAAGTATAATAAAGTTATAGGTATGCACGCGCATAACAACCAACAACTCGCTTTCGGAAATACGATAGAGGCGGCAAGTTGGGGTGCGAGTTTGTTAGATTCTACCGTAAACGGAATAGGTCGCGGTGCGGGAAATTGTTCTACCGAACTTTTGCTCGGATTTTTAAAAAATCCTAAATTCCATATAGAACCTGTTTTGCGGTTTATTACCGACTATATGTTGCCGCTTAAAAACGAAGGCTTGGTTTGGGGGTATGACGTGCCTTATTTGCTTACGGGAAGACTTAACGAACATCCTCGCGCGGCGATTAAGTGCATAAAAGACAAAAATACCGACTACGAAAGTTTTCATCATTCGCTTTTAGACAAAGATTGTTAATTATAATTTGAATAATAAAACCGCAGGGGCGCGATTTGTTACAAATCGCGCCCCTGCGGTTACTTTTGGGCTTTTTATTTTAAAATTTCGTTAAATATTTTTTCGGCTATTTATTTCAAGATTTGTTCGAATTTTATTCCTTCTGATTTATACCAATAGTAATCATAATACAGATTTGTGAAATACGTTGCATTGGCAGAATTGTTTGTAACGTCAATATATTCACCTTCTTCTTTGTTTATATAATTTTCATAATCACGAGTTGCATACCAATTAGACGTATCTTCAAATTTTATGCTTGTTAAATTGCTGCAATCATAGAACGCATTCTTGCCGATATAAGTAACGCTGTTTGGAATAGTTACGCTTGTCAAACCGCTACAATACGAGAACGCGTACTCGCCGATAGAA
>CAYTNZ010000002.1:8392-19052 GCA_964439285.1 uncultured Clostridia bacterium
ATCCGAGAAGTATACTTTTACAGACAATATTTAGTTGCATCGCATTTTTATTTTACCACTTTTATAGTGTATAGTCAATAATTTTTAAAAGGCGTAATCGCTATTGGAAAACATCGACGAATATTTTAAAGCAGTTGCCGAATTTTATCAAAATAAATAAATATAAATAAAAAGAAAGCGAACGCAAAATTTTGCGTTCGCTTTCTTAAACTAAATTAACCTGTTTTTGTGTTATCGTCTTTTTTAAAATATCTAAGGGCAGGGGAGTTTTCTTCTTGTTTTAAGTTTAGGTCTAAAAGCGAAATTTCGTTGCCTTCGTCGTCAAGCAGCGGTTTTGGAATAAAACGTACTCGACCTATACCGTTTTTTATTTTTTTTTCGATGCGGTTTGCTATTACGTTTATTAAAATGCCGAGCGTAAGCGTAGGTATTGACGCAATTGCAAAAATTAGCGAAAATACGTTCGTATTTTGTACCGCCGAAAATACCATCGCGATGGTCGTAATAGACGTGAGAAGTTGAGACGTGTGTTTTGCTATTTTAATTAAATAACTTAAATTAGAGTGTTTTTCGTCGAGCAAGTTTATTCTGTAACTTAAAAACGTTGTTGCCGCCGTAAAAATAAGTGTTGCCGTAATTGATATTATAAGCAAAACGCCCAATGCGGTTTTATATCTCGCGTAATAAATTATGGCGTATGCGGCATAGAGAGCATACAACGCAAAATACACGCAAGTTATTGTAAATTTTGATTTTTTAATTTTTCTTTTAAAACTCATTGTCCAAATACTATACAGCAAAAAAGTTTTTTTTGCAAATAAATTATCGCCCGTGGGCAAAAATTGTGGATTAATAAAATTTTAGAAAAATTTTTAATTATTGTTTTCACTTTATTTTTTTTATAAATTATTATATAATTGAATAGAAATTAAAAAACGTTAGGTTAAAATTTACAAACGGAGAAACATTTTGCAAAAGATAATTTTTGACGGCGAATATTTTGACGCGAAAAGCACGCTCGAATGCGGTCAGGTGTTTCGTTTTACGCCGTATAAAGAAGGGTACTTGCTTTTTTCGCAAGATAAGGCTTGCTACGTATATTCTAAAAACAACGATACCGTTATAGAGTGTGAAAGCGAAAACGCAGATTATTTTTATAATTATTTCGACTGCGAGCGCGATTATTCTAAAATTTATAACGTTGCAATCTCTTGCGGTATAGAAAGCGTTGCCAAATCGGCGCAAAACGGTAAGGGAATACGAATATTGAATCAAAGCGTAAACGAAACGGTTATATCGTTTATAATATCGCAAAACAACCATATTCCGCGCATTAAAGGAATTATTTCGCGGATATGCGAACGCGCAGGCGAGATACGCGAGTTTTTAGGCGAAACGTATTATACTTTTCCTAAAATCGAAACGCTTGCTTTAAAAGACGAGCGTTTTTTTGCCGAACTCGGCGCAGGGTACAGGGCAAAGTATCTTGCAAGTACCGCAAAATCGCTTTCGCAAGGCGTTTTGAAGAATGCCGAGAGTTTAACCGAAAGCGAACTTAGAAAATTGCTTTTATCGCTACAAGGAGTAGGACCTAAAGTAGCCGACTGTATCGCACTTTTTGCTTTTCATAAAACGCAGGCGTTTCCCGTGGATACGTGGATGGAAAAAGTGTACAGAGAAGATTTTAACGGCGTTTTGACTGACAGAGAAAAAATCGCGGAATATTTTAGAAATCTTTTCGGCGACGCCGGCGGATATATTCAGCAATATTTGTTTTACGATAAGCGCGAGAAATAAATTGTTCGGCGAACGTGTAAAAACGAAACGCTGTTAGAAGACGAGAATTTTTGAGTAATTATTAAACTGTTTCGTCGCTTTTATTTAACGTAATGCTCGCTTTTTTTGTTGCGCATTACGTATATTTGTTTATTGTGTAAAGCGTGCTTTTTAGTTTGCCAATGCGTAAAAAGTCCCGTTGTTCTTTAAGCAAGTAAAGAATAACGGGACTTTATAACGTTTTGTTTGCCGAATAGGTTAAAATAACGTAATTAAAAAAATTTTCGGTGCTTATTCCTTTTTATCTAAGTTTTCGTTTTTGTTTTTTTCTTTTTCGCGACGTTCGGTTATAAGTTTATGGAATTTTAACGGAAACAAAAAGGGCGTTTTTTTGCCTAATTTGTCGGTTACGTTTCGTATATCCGATTTCAATTTTTCTAATTTTACGATTATTCCGTTTTCTTTCGCGTATACTTTTATTTTTGTTATTAAATGAGTCGAATATACGACGTCTACGATAAATACTCCGTAAAAGAAACCTATCACGAACGAAAATGCAAGATTTTCAGATAGCCATATGAGCGAGTTGAGAATGTATGCGTGTATAAGCAATAAATATACCGCGCTTAACGCGCCCCAAACCAAAGTGAAAACGGGGCATATTAAGCCTTGTACGTTAAATTTTTCTTGGCTGTAATCCCATAATCTGACTTTAAAAATTTTAAGACATACAAGACCAGCCAAGTATTCGATAAGGGTAAGCGCGAACATCATTATAACGATTAGCACGCCTTTACGAAGTATTACGTTTTCGATTGCGATATATCGTTCGCAAGACGCGAACACGTATAACAAGCATAATCCGAAACCGTATAGGGGAATATACGGACCTACGCAAAAACCGGGGTTTATCCATTTTCGTTCGGGGTTCGATTTTGAAAAAAATCGCCTGAATAAAAGTTCGATGACCCAACCGAGTAAAGCCCCGCAAAAAAATAAGTACGCTAAAACAAGAAAAGTGTTCATGCCGCTTTATCCTTTTTGTTTTTTCTTTTTATTGAAAACAAAATGCAAAAAATCGCTTTCGACCTTGCAAAAGCGTTGTGTTTTTTAACCGTTCCGCTTTTTTCGACTTTCGGATAATAACAATTTAAAACGCCTTTATATCCGTTTAACCACGGCTTGTATTTTCCGTTATAATGAATTATTGCCGTCTTGTTTGAAACGTCGGTTAAATTAAAACTTTTTTTGTTACGGCGATACGTTCGTTCGTCTAAATTATATAAAAGTTCGTCGAGTAAAAGCATTTTTTTACCGAATAATATATTGCAAAGGTCCTGATCGCCCATAAACAAAATACGCTCTTTTCGTTTTAAACAAGTAAATATATCGTCGGTTGTAAAATCTTTTCGAATTTCGGTCAAATTCATAAGCATAACGCCCGAATTTACGTATCGCGTATGCGTTTTAAGATTTAACCGAACGCGATTGAAAAAATTATTTAATCCTTTACTATGGCTTGCCGCAGCAAAATAGCAATCGTTCAAGTTTGTAAAATATAAAGGCAACAACGAGCGCTTGATAATTATGTCGGGGTCGAGATATAAGCAGCGAGTTATATTTTTAGGAAGAAAATCGAATGCCAATATTCGATAAAACGATTCTGCGCCGAGCCGCTCTAAAACGGGAATTTCGTCAAAACGTTTTTCGTTTATTCGTACGTTATGAAGTATGATGTTTTCATCGTTTATATCATTTTTAAGATAATCAAAGTCGTTTTCGCATAAAGAGGAATGCGCGATAAATACGTTTGTGAAAATTTTGTCGTGCGTTTGCTTGTACGAACGCAGCATAATGCGAAACGGCTCTAAATAGTTTTTATCGATTGTTACAAGTAAATTTATCGGTTCCATATCAAAATTAAAAAATATCTCTTTTACGAGTGGTTTTAAAATTTTTTATTTTGTATTTATAATATCGGAAGTTTTATCTGAAAGCGCGCGTAGCGCATTTTCAAGCAAAACTGATGTTATTTCAAACTCGAAGTGCAAAAACACAAGTTTTTGCAAAAATTCCTTACGAATTTTTGAGATTTTGCCAAGGGCAAAAGATTTACTTCGTATAGTTTATAATACAAGAAGTTAGCGCTTTGTTTACAAGGAGCGATAACTTCGCCGTATTGCAAACTATGTAACCGTTTTTTAGTAAAAAAGCGGGTGTTTGAGGTAGCAAACCTGATTTGCTAATTTTTTAGCAAATCAACATTACATAGTTTATATTATACTCGAAACCAAAAAACGTGTCAAATAATATTACAAAATTTGTAGACGTTTGTAAATAAGTTTTTCGTTTAATTAACCGATTAAAAAGGCGAATTGTATTAAATATTTCAATACGTATGTATTTTTTACAGTTGTCGATTATGCCCGAGGAATAAAAAAACTAAGTGAAAGTTATGTGAAATTAATGTGAAATTTGCGGGGGGGGGGTAGGCTAAGATTGATTATAAAAATTTTATTATGGTATACTGTATTTAGAATAAGGGGTGTGATTCTATCAAGCAATGCATAAACGGAGACAATTAAGATGTTAGAAGTAACAAACTTAACTAAAACTTATAAAAAAGAAAAAAACCCCACAATTAGAAATATAACTTTTTCGGTAAACGACGGCGAAGTGTACGGAATAGTGGGAAAAAACGGAGCGGGAAAAAGTACTACAATAAAATGTATTTTAGGAATTTATCCTTATCAAAAGGGTAGTATTATTTTAAACGGAATAAGCGCGCAAAAAAACGAAAACGCCGTAAAAAGACAAATAGGATACGTGCCTGATAACCATCCCGTATACGAAACGCTTACGGGACGAGAATACGTAAACTTTATGGCGGATATTTACGGGATTTCGCAAAGCGACCGCGAAAATAGAATAGACGAATACGTAAAACAGTTTGGTTTAGAACGTGCCATAGATAAGCAAATAAAGGGATATTCGTACGGAATGAAGCAAAAAATTTGCGTTATCGGTGCGCTTGTTCACGACCCTTGTATGTGGATATTGGACGAGCCGTTTTTAGGGTTAGATTCTAAAAGCGTAAATACGCTTAAAGAAAGCATAAAATTTTTTGCCGAAAACAAAAACCATATGGTGCTTTTTACCAGCCACGATATGGATACGGTTATTGAAATTTGCAATAGAGTTTGCGTTATAGATAAAGGCGAAATTATCGACGTATTAAATATGTCAGAGTCGAGCGACGTAGCGAAACTAAAACGACTTACGCTTTAGGAGGCAACGAATGCAAACACAAAACGTTTTTTCGATAATAAAATTAGAATTTTTGCTTAACAGAAAAAGCGACGTAAAGTGGAAAAACACGGCTGCCTTTTGTTTGACGTTATTTGCCGTTTTTTTGGCTTCGGTTTTCTTATCTGCCGCGGTTATCTCTTGTTTGACGTTTTTCGGGGGCGGAACGAGTGCTTTCGGTCAACTTGCCGTTATCGCGTTGATTATAACGGTCGTTTTATTCAGTTATTCGTTAACGCTTCAGGTAAAGTCGATATTTTTATTTAAGCAAAAAGAAATTACGGCATATTTGCCGATTAGCAAAAAAGAAATTTACGTTGCAAAATTCTGCGCTTGCCTAATAAAAACGGTTGTTCTTAATTTTGTTATTACTTTGCCGTCTTTGATAATTTTCGGTTTAGTTAACGGATATGGCGTTTTGTTTTATCTTACGGCGTTTGCCGTTATGCTTTTTATGCCTTTAATTCCTTTTTGCCTTGCCGGAATATTGGCGGTTCCGTTCGTTTACGTTTACAACTTTTTAAAAAACAAGCCGATTATTAAACTTTTTGTAATTATTGCCGTAATGATTGCGGTACTTTATTTTTATATGTCGCTGCTGTTCGATATCGCAAACGTTTGGCTTTTGAAAGATTCGTCCGCGGGAAATATCATATATTCCGTTGCCGAGTTTTGTCAAAAAAGTTTTTTGCCTAATAGTTGGGTTGCGGGCATTATGTTAAAAATAAAAGTAAAAACAAATCTTTTGCCGTTCGCGTCGGTAAGCATAGGTATGCTTGTTTTAGTGCTTTTAATAGGAACGTTTACTTATAAAAAAATTTTTAACGATGCGCTTGTCGAAAAGAATTTGGCAAAAACGATAATAACCAAAAACAAAGCCAAAAGCGTTTTTGCCGCGTATTTTAATTTTGAAATTAAAGATTTGTTCAGAAGGGCTGATTTGCTGTTTACGTGTGTGGGAATGGCGATAGTAATGCCGTTTATGGTGTATTTTTGCGATAAATTTATCGTGCAATTTGCGGTAGAAAAATTAGGCGATACAATCGTTACGGGCGTAACGTTGCTTGTAATTTTAATATTCGTTTCGATAATATGCTCGCCGTCCGCTTCGTTAATAAGTAAAGAAGGCAACGGCTTTTGGATTTTGAAAACCAACCCCAACGGAATAGGTTTGCCGCTACTTGCAAAAGCGTTGGTAACCGTTTGTTTTGCAGGCGGTTCGCTTTTGATAACTACCTGCGTCGTTTGTTTTAGCGGAATTATAGATTTTATAACGGGGATAGCGATTTTCGGTATAGCGTTTATTTATATCGTAGCGCTGATTTGTTTGGGGTTATTTTTGAATTTGGCTAATCCGAACGTGTTTTACGAGTATAAAGAAAACGTTTCGAACGTTTCTACGCATTTACTTATAAGTCTTGTTTTTTCTCTGCTGATAAGTATTTTTGCTATAATAAAAAGTTTCGATTTGCCCGTGCAAACCATACTGACGTATTGCTTGATTGCGGTTTCGGCGATTGCGGCGATTTGCGTTGTTTTGCTTGTTTTAACTTATAAGCGACTTTACGTAAGAATGGAGGCGTAGTATGAAAAAATTTATGATTTTTTTAGTAGGTTGCGTGCCGATAATACTTATACTTGTCGTTCAGGTTACGGGTGTGTATATTGAAAAAACCAAATACGTTTCGGTAGAAACGATTAAAATATCCGAAACTCCTTCCGAAATTTATAAACTTACGTCCGAAAGCGTCGAGTATGAATTGGATATAAACGTTTATCCCGTTTCGGCAACGAATAAAAATCTTATTTACGAATCTTCGAACGAAAATATTGCCGTTGTAGACGAAAACGGAAAAATTACGTTTATAGATTTCGGCGAAGTAACCATAACCGTAAAAAGTGCGGCAAGCGAGCGAATTAACGCAAGCACAAAATTTTTAATAACAGATACCAAGCCGCATAGAATAGAACTTACAAAATATCCCGAAACGCTGCTTGTAGAAGAAACGTTTTTTGTAAAATCGAAAGTAATTCCGAACGAAGCGGAAAACAAAACGATAACTTATTCTTCAAGCGATACTGCTGTTGCAACCGTTTATCCCGACGGAAAAATAAGCGCTGTTGCTCCGGGAACGGCAACAATTACTTTAACTACCGTTAACGGTGTTACCGAATGTTTCGATTTAAAAGTAATTATGCCTGTAAGCGAAATACATATTCCCGCCGAACAAAAGTACAGAATAATCGGCAGTAATACCGTCGGTGTGCCCGATACGGTGGTTTCGCCGGATATGGCAACCAATAAAAAGGTAGTGTATACGTCGGACAATCCCGAACTTGCGTATATTCGAAACAATTCTGAAATAGTGTTTACTAAAAGCGGAACGGCAACTTTTAAGGCAACTACCGAAGACGGCGGATTTATTGAAACTTTCAGCGTTTATTATACGGGCGGATTCGTTGTCAGTGCCGAAATATCTTCTAACAGTAAAAACGTCGAAAAAGATTATAATCAAAACGAAAGATTTACTCTCGATTATACCGTGTATCCGTTAGACGCAAATTTAAGTAACGTTAAATTCGAATCTTCTAACGAAAACGTTATCGCCGTAGACGATAAAGAACTTATTGTAAAAGGCGGCGGGAAAGCGGTAATAACTATGTATGCCGATACGGGCGACGGAAAAATTACTTCTGTTGCAAACGTTTATATTAAAAGGGCGGCAACGGCTATCGAATGTAACGATATAGAAGTTAACAGCCCTGCTTTTAAGTTGAATTATAAAATACTGCCTGCCGATTCTACAGACAGCGTAACTTTTGCTGTAAACTCCAACGTGGCAACCGTAAGCGATAGCGGTATAGTTACTTTTAAAGACTACGGCGAAGTTAAAATAACCGTAACCGCTTCGAGCGGCGTAAAAAAAGAAATTACCGCAAGGTATATAAAAGCGGGCAGTACTACTAAAACTATCGAAAAAAACAATCAAGAATTAAAAGTAAATTACGGCGATACGTTTACTTTGTTGTTTAACGCCGAACTCGGTTTCGGGGCTCATACCTATTCGATTGATAATTCTGCCGTTTTGAGTTTTGACGACGAAACCAAAGGATTTACCGCAACGGCGGGCGGAATGGCGAATATTACCGCAACCGGCGGAACGTCTACTTACACGATTATCGTTTCGGTTATAAGATATGCCGAAGGTTTAAACGTTTCTTGTTCCGACGTCGATTTTATCGGCGGTAAAGACGCCGTTACGGCAAAAAAACAAATTACGATATCCGCAAGCGTTTTTCCTGAGGATGCAACTAATAAAACGCCTAAATATTCCGTAGATAACTCGGACGTTGCCGAAATTTCGAGCGCGGGGATTTTAACCTTTAAGCGTGCCGGCACGGTAGAGATTACGATTAGTGCCGACGCCGTGTCTGTTCAAAAAACGATACGCTCTACGTTCGGAATGCCCGATAATTTCGAATTAAACGTAAGCGAATATACTTTTGAAGACGTCGGCGGCGAGTTTGATGTGGGTATTGTGTCGGTATCTCCTGCCGATTGCGATTTAACGGCGTTGCAAATAGATTATTCGTCTACTAATACCGCGACGGTAACCGTAAACAATCAAGGCGTAATAATCGCGGCAGGAAAGGGCAGCGCTTACGTTATTGTGCAAATAGGGTCGGCTAAAAAGTCGATAAGCGTAGAAGTTAAACTTAAAACCAAAGAAATAAGCGTTTTATATAATAACGACAAAATAGACAGCGGCTCTGTTTTAGGCGAAAGCGTGCAACTTGCGGTATCGCTTTTACCGATAGACGCTAACAATAAAAACGTCGTATGGTCGATTGAAACGGGCGGAAACAACGCGTCTATAACCGATAACGGATTGCTGACGTTTAACGCAGGGTTTTACGGCACGATAAAAGTTAAAGTCAGCGCGGTCGATTCGGGAATAAGTGCGTTTGTCGATATTACGCGGCTGATTAAACCGGATGATATAAATATCGATATTTATGTTAACGACGCGTCGGTTTCTGATACCACGCTTGAAATTGCCGCTACCGATAACGCCGATATCAACGTAGAAATACGCTATTCGTACAGTAGCGGAAATTTGCTCGATTCCGAAAACGTATTAAAATATATACTTGATAATATAGGTTTTGAAAGCGTTTCGGACAACGGGCTTACGGTCGATATATCGCCGCTTGAAAACGGATATTACAGCATAATTAAAAGTGCATCGGTAAATAAAAAATTATCGACTACGATTACCTTTTATATAGACGACGTGTCTACAAGTTTAACTATAGAGTATTTGAATTTACAGAATTTGGAATTTGAATTGAAAAACGAAGACGACGTTGCTTTCGGTTTAGAGCAAAAGCGTGTATTCGGAACGCAAAGTTTCGTATCGGATAGCGATAGCGATTATACGGTTACGAATAAATTTGCCGTAGAGTATACAAGAAAACCGTTAGACAATCAAGACGTATTATATTGGTTTACAAGTAACGATAACGTTGCTTACGTTGACAATGAAGGGTATTTGGTGGTTTTATACGAAAGCGTAAATGCGATGGGCGAAACTCAGGTAACTATAACCCTTGGAAACGCTCCCGCATTAGAAGATTGCACTATAAAAGCGTCTTACGTTTATACGTTTGTGCCTGCGTATAACGTATATAATAATAACGATTACGTTCGTATTTTAAAAAATAATTACAGCGCGGTTTTGCATACCGACAATTTAACGCCGGAAAAGCGTGACGAACACGAATACTATGGTAACTTGTACGGTAACGGCAATATTTTAAATTTTGCCAATTATTCTTGTAAAAACGTAAGTTTTTACGGCAACTTAACAAACGTTAAAATCGAGCGAACCTACATTGACGATAAAAAAACAAGTTATGAAAACAAGGTTATTGTTTTAAGTACCTATGGCAAAAACGTCGAATACTGTATATTTCGAAATACCCAAAAAGTATGGGTCGGTTCTGCGGTGGTAATTAAAAACTGTATAATCGAGCATTGTTCGCAAACGGGATTGCAAATAGGCGAAGAAAACGTTGGCGATATATATTTGGAAAACACTATTTTTTCGGACGTTGCTCAGGCGGCGGTTGACTTTCAGGCGGGGAACTTGTATATTAAAGGGTTTTTCGACGTGTATAATTTTAGGGCCGCAAGCGATTATGGTTTCGGTTATAAACAAGCTATAGAAAGTGCGTATAAAGACGAAGCGTTTCAAAAATTTATCTATACAAATGACGGCACAAAGTATGCGAATATATCTATATTCGTAACCCCCGATAAAGATCCGAAGGTGTATTTTTGGAATAGTAATATAAACAAGTACGTATTAGAAGAAGATAGTATCGAGTACGGAACGGGGATGCAATATGAAAAAGTCGAAGCGAGTGCAAGTTTCATTTTCATCGAGATTAAATATTATTTATTTTGTCCCGTTATCGAAGGAAACGATAAAAACTATATAAATAGTCCTGACGTGATTTTAACACCAAGCGGAAGGGAAAAGGTATATAGACTTTACTCTACAAATTAAATTGC
>CAYTNZ010000003.1:0-15323 GCA_964439285.1 uncultured Clostridia bacterium
CAGTTTCTACCCTTATTCTCTCGCCGTTTAAAGCATTTTCAGCACCCTCGGCATAGCGCGAATCGGTAAAAAACACGCTTTCGTTTTTATCGGTATACACAAAACCGAACGATGAGAAAAACCCCGTAAGATAAGCGCGCAAATCTCTGCTTTCGGTAAGCATTGCATCGGCATTTACCGCACGTAAAAGTTTTTTTGTATTGTCCATATGAATATTGTACCAAATTTTTTTAATTTAGTCAATTTTTTATATGATATTTTTACGCATTATATATGCGTTTCATAATAAGCGCGTCTTCCGCCTGCGTTCCTGCGGATTCCGACACGATAAACGGCTCTAATTTCAACTCTTTTAAAGCGACGGCAAGCGGTTCGAATTCAGGTCCGTAAACGTTATCGTCGAAAGTTAAATGGCGTACTTCGCCTTTTGCCGAATACTGTATTTTCGAAAAATGTACGTGAAAATGTTTTACTCTGTCGTAACCCAATTCGCCAATCATATATTCGAGCCGAGTTTTATAATCTAAAACGGTTTTTAAACTGCCCTGTTCGCGTGCGTTTATATGCCCGAAATCGATTGCCGGCAAGTACACGTTATCTATTTTACAAAGTCTTACTATCTCTTCGAGAGTACCTATTTGAGCAAGTTTTCCCATCGTTTCGGGGCAAAACTTTAAATTTTGCAAATTATTCATATAGATATAGTCGCGAAGAATTTTCATGCGTTCTTCGGCAAGAGAAACGGCACTCTCTCTATCCGCTTTTCCTTGCGTTGCCGGATGAAATACGCAACGGCTTCCGCCCATAAGTTTTAAAAATTTCGCACTTTCTAAAACGTAACAGTAAGATTTTTGTGCACTCTCGTCGGACGGATTTGCAAAATTGATGTAATAAGGCGCGTGAACGCTTATTTCTATGCCGAAACTCGCAAAAACTTCGCCGATGGCGATTGCTTTACTCTCGGTCATACGTACGCCCCTGCCGAAAGAATACTCGAAACAATCGAGCCCCATATCTTTTACGAATTTAGCCGACTGCTCGGTGTGCGAAAAACCTGCCGCATAAAAAGATTCGCTGTTTCCGCTCGGTCCGAATTTAATCATTTAATTTTCTCCAAATCGTTTTTAAGTTGAACTTTTAGTTCGTCGGTATTCGCAAATTTTTTAATATCGCGAATTCTTTCATTTATATATACGGTTATTTCCCTGCCGTATATATCGCCGTCGAAATCTACCATATACACTTCGAAAACCACTTGTTCATCGCAAAAAGTAGGTCTCGAACCGTAATTTGCTATGCCTTTGTACTCTTTACCGTCTAATTCCACACATACGGCATAAACGCCCTGTTTTAACGGATATTTTTCAGGCGAGACATGCAAATTCGCAGTGGGAAAGCCGAGTTTCGTACCGACTTTTCTTCCTTCGCTGCCGACTTTACCGCAAATAAAATATCTGTCGCCGAGTAATTTATTAAGTTTTTTAATATCGCCCGAATCGAGATATTCTTTCGCAAGCGACGTAGCAGCCTTTCTGTTATACACGTCAACGGACGGCATTACCATAAGCGATATTAAGCGCTCGTCTGCCGAACGCTTAATATCGTTTACGTTTCCGCTCGCGTTTTTTCCGAAAGTGAAATCTTCGCCGCAAACAAGCGCCTTTACGTTAAATTTATTAAACACGCTGTTTATAAACTCGTTTTTGTCTATACTTTTAAACGACTCGTCGAAACGCGCGGCGAGAACATAATCGACGCCGAGTTTTTTAAAAAGTTTTACACGTTCTTCGAAAATATAAATTTGCGCGCCTTTTTTTCCGCCGTAAAAAGTCATAACGACAACCTTTAAACGCTCTTTCTCGGCGCATTCTTTCGCGGCTCGCAAAAGTGCGCGATGCCCTATATGCATACCGTCGAAATACCCGAGCATAACAACGCAAGGTTCGTTTATTTTCTCGTCCGAGTTGTAATCGATGATTTTTAACATAGTTTCGTTTTTGTTTTAATAGTTCCGTTTTCCGCTTGCGCTATACCGTAAAATTCGCCGTCAAGCCACAAGCGATAAAGTCCGTTTTCGCGTTCAAAAGGTTGCGTAAGTCCGTTTGAAAGCCGTTTGGTCTCTATACCGAAAAACTCGGCTTTCGGATACGATATAACGTTTTCGGACGGAATAAGAAAATTTTGCCAATTATCCTTCGTAAGTTCGTCTAATGTTTTAGCATCGTTTATAGAGAAAAAACCGCTCTTTGTTCTAATTAAAGAAGTCATTATCGCCCTCGTGCCGAGCGCCGCGGCTATATCTCGCGCGATAGAACGAATATAAGTTCCGCCGCCGCAACTTATTTCGAATAAAAACTCGCCGTCGGCAATTTGATTTATAACGCTGATTGAGTGAATTTCGACCTTTTTTTTCGCGAGAGTAAAAGGTATGCCTTTTCTTGCCAAATCGTAAGCGCGAACGCCGTTTACACTCTTTGCCGAATATAAAGGCGGCTCTTGCATAATTTCGCCTGTTTGCGAAGGAATAATTTCTCGAATTTCGTCTATCGTAGGCTTATTTCCACCGTATACTATAACACCCGTAGAATCGAGAGTGTCGCTATCCGCGCCGAATAAAAAAGTTGCGCGATACGCCTTTTCTTTACTTAAAAGATAATCGAAAAGCCTTGTAGCATTACCCACGCCTATCGGCAAAACACCGCTCGCCATCGGGTCGAGCGTACCGAAATGCCCACACGACATACCCGTCAAACGTTTTATTTTACCTACTACGGCTGCGCTCGAAACGCCCGCAGGTTTATTTATATTAAGTATTCCGTTAGGCATTTTTTACTCCTTTATTACTAAATCAAATCATACTGAAAGTTATACGAAATACGGCGCAGAATATCTGCGCCGATTTAGCCATCGGAAAGTTGAACAAATTAAGCCGAAAACTCGATTAGAATCGACCCTATGACGGCAAAGCGTTTAGTCGTCGATATGTTGTTTGATTGTATAGGTAAGTTTATCGATAACTTCTTCTACTTCTCCCGAAATCATGCAACCGCTTGCAAGAATATGTCCGCCGCCGCCGTAAACCGAAGCGATTTTATTTACGTCTGCCTTTCCTTTAGAACGCAAAGAAATTTTAAATACGTTAGGTTTTGTTTCTAAAAGACAAGCCGCCACTTCCACGCCGTCTACCGATAACGGAAAATCTATAAAGCCTTCGGTATCTCCGGAAGTTGCGCCGCATTCGTCAAGCGACTTTTTATCTACAGTTATAATCGCTATGCGATAATCGTTAAAATAACGTATTTTCGACATAGTTTTGCCGAAAAGCAACGCGCGCGTGCGAGATTGCTTTTTGAACATATTGTATTGAATTTCGTTAATATCCGCACCGCACGCAGTAAGTTTAGCGGCGGTTTTAAAAGTTTTTTCGGTTACGTTTTTATGAGCGAAATTGCCCGAATCGGAACTTAAACCGAGCATAAGACACTTTGCTATGCGAGAATCGATTTCAACGCCCATCGCGTCGGCGAGCGCCGCTATGATTTCGCACGTGGCGGTACAGTCTTCCACGTAAAAATAATCGCCGTAACGACTGTTCGATACGTGATGGTCTATATTAAACTTTACTTTTTTAGAGTTTATAAAAGTATCGCCGAGTTCGCCGAGTCTGCTTTCGTTACTCGAATCGACTGCAATGTAAGTTTTATAGTCTTTTACGGGCTTTTGCGTAATTTCGCGCATACCCTCTACGAACATAAATTTACCGCTTATTTCGCTTTCGCAAACGACTTCGGATTCTATTTGGCATTTATTTAAAATACCCTTTAACCCGAGCGCCGCGCCGAGCGTGTCGCCGTCGGGGCGCATATGGCAAAATATAGTAGCGTTTTTAATTTTTTTAAGTTTTTCGGCAATTTCGTTAAGTGTCAATTTCGCTCTCCTTATACTAATTGTCGTTTTTATGCAAATCGTTTATGATTTTATCTATTTTATCGCCGTATTCCATACTGTCGTCAATAAAAAAATGTAGTTCGGGAACGGTACGCATAGTCATAATCTGAGCCAACTCTTTGCGAATAAATCCGGCGTTGGCTTTTATTTCTTCAAAAGTAGCCGTTTCTTCTTCTCTGTTTTTTCCGAAAATGCTAACGTATATTTTCGCGTTTTTCAAATCGGGCGAAACGTCCGCTTTGGTTATGCTTACAATACCTTTGATATTCGTGGTTTTATATTTTAATTTGGTCGAAATAATTTCGTAAATCGCCTTTTGGTATTCGCCCGAAAGACGTTTAGGTCGCATCGATTTCATAATAAAGCACCCCTTAATTATAGTTTGCTTTTATTTTTTAATTTATCGTTTTTTAAACGTTTTTAAATCAATAAAAACAACTTTTTTTATTTATGCAATTACGTTTAATACACAAAACGTAAACGTAATTTTACTTAAATATTTAAAACACTAAACTGAAAAAGGGAAAATCGCGTCGAAATTTTCGGCGGATTATCCCTATATTCGCTCGTCTTGCTTTTACTTTCGTAAATACAAGATTGTACTTTTTTACTGAGGTATTTCCTCTGTGATATAACATTCTACTATATCGCCTATACGAATTTCGTTAAAACCTTCGATTGAAAGACCGCACTCGAAACCGCCCGATACTTCTTTAACGTCGTCTTTAAAGCGTTTGAGTTGGTTTACGTTACCTTCTACAATCATAATATCGTCGCGATAAATACGCAATTTTCCGCTACGAACGAGTTTACCTTCGGTAACGTAGCAACCGGCTACAAGACCTACGCCGGTAATTTTAAACGTTTGCAATACTTCGCATTTACCTGTCATAACTTCTCTGTATTTAGGCGCAAGCATTCCCTTTAACGCCTTTTCGATATCGTCTAAAAGTTCGTAAATAATGCGGTACGAACGAACGTCTACGCCGCTACGCTCGGCAAGAGCCTTAGCCTTGGTATCGGGACGAACGTTAAAACCTACTATAATCGCGTTAGACGAATCGGCGAGCATAACGTCGGTTTCGTTGATAGCGCCTGCACCCGAGTGCAATACGTTTACCTTTACTTCGTCGTTCGAAAGTTTTAAAAGCGACTGTTTAACCGCTTCGCAAGAACCTTGAACGTCGCCCTTGACGATAATATTTAACGCTTTTACCTTACCTTCGGCAATCTTACCGAATACGTCGTCGAGAGTGATACGCGATTGCGACTTAACCATAGCGTCGCTTTCTTTTCTCTTTCTTTCGTCGAGTACTTGTTTTAAAAGTTTATCTTGCTCTACGGCGATAATCGAATCGCCTGCGTTAGGCACGTCTTCAAGACCTAAAATAGAAACCGCCATAGAAGGACCTGCCGATTTAACGGTTCTGCCTTTGTCGTCTATCATCGCTCTTACGCGTCCCGTAGTAGTACCCGAAATAATTGAATCGCCCGTTTTTAAAGTACCGTCTTGAATAAGAACGGAAGCCACCGGACCTCTGCCCTTATCGAGCCTTGCCTCGATAATTATACCACGAGCCTTTTGGTCGGGGTTCGCTTTGAGTTCTTTAATTTCGGCAACGAGATTGATTGTTTCGAGCAAGTTATCGAAACCTTCGCCCGTTTTTGCGGATACGGGGCACAAAATGGTATCGCCGCCCCATTCCTCGGGAACGAGTCCGTTTTGAGTAAGCCCTTGTTTTACTCTTTCGATATTAGCCTCGGGTTTATCTATTTTATTGACGGCGACGATGATAGGAACGTCGGCTGCTTTAGCGTGGTTAATCGCCTCTACAGTTTGAGGCATAATGCCGTCGTCGGCTGCTACGACCAATATTACTATATCGGTAACCTGAGCGCCGCGAGCACGCATTGCCGTAAACGCTTCGTGCCCGGGGGTATCGAGAAAAGTAATTACTTTACCTTTAACGGTTACCGAATACGCACCTATATGCTGAGTAATGCCGCCCGCTTCGCCTGCGGTTACGTTGGTACTGCGAATTCTGTCAAGGAGCGAAGTTTTACCGTGATCGACGTGTCCCATAACGGTAACTACGGGAGGACGGGTTATAAGATTTGCCCCGTCAACCGTTTCGCTCTTATAAATTTCGCCGAGAATTTCTTCAGCCGTTTTTTCGGGTTTGTATTCGAGTTCTATACCCAAATCTGCGGCAATGTACGCCGCTGTATCGTAATCGAGCGAATCGTTTATCGTTTTTGCAATACCTTCTTTAAAAAGGCGTTTGGTTATTTCGACTGCCGTAATACCGAGTTTTTCGCTAAGAACTTTTAAAGGAATGTTTTCGGTGGTAACTACGGCATGTTCTATTTTAATCGTTTGAACAACCTGAGTTTTTTGTTTTTTAACGCGAACTTTTCTGTAACCGCTCTTATCTTCGTCGAAATCTTCAACCGAAACCTGTTGTTTTACGAGAGCGCGTTTCGAAGTGGTCTTTTTCTGTTCGCTGTAAGTTTTTTCGTATGTTTTCTTTTTATTAGGTTGATTATGTCCCTTACCGTTAGCAATCGGAGCGATGGGAGCGGCAGGCGCTACGCTACTAAAACGAGGAGCAGAAGGTTTTGCGCCTTGTCCTTGAGGGCGAGCAGAATTGAACTTGCCGCCGTTTTGTCCCGCTTGACCTACTTGAGATTTATACGAACCGTTTCTTTCTACGCGTTCGCCGCGATTAAATCCCGAGCGTTCGCCGCGCGCGTTGTACGTGCGGTTTTCTTGCGGTTTATATTCCGTTCTTTGAGGCTGTTCCCTTCTTTGAACCGGACCCCTGTTCCAACTGGGACGTTCGGGTTCTTTGGGTTTAACTTCTGCCGCTTCGGGTTTTACGGCAGGCGCTTTTTCTACGGGCTCGGCAACTTTTACCTCTTGAGTTTCCGCTTTTACGTCCTTTTTGTTTTCGGGCTCTTTAACCTTAGGCACATCTTCCTTTTGAGCGGGTTTTTCTATTTCGTCTTTTACGGGCGCTTCAACCTTTTCGATTTCGGGCGCAACGACTTCGTCCGTCTTTTTCTTGGCGGTTTTCTTTTTAGCGGGTGCTTTTTCTTCTGCCGCAGGTTTTTCCGTCTGTTCGGTTTTTTCCGCTTTTTGCGATTCGGCTTTAACTTCTTCGATTTTAACCTTGCTCGTTTCGGTCTTTTCTTCGCTTATTGCGGTTTCTTCTTTTTTAGCGTCTTTACTTTGCGCCTTTTCAGCCTCGACAGCCTGAGTTTCTTTCTTTACCGATTCTTGTTCGAGCGAAGAAAGTCTCTTTAATATATCGCCAACCTTTTTCTCGGTGATTTGAACGTTTTTAAGTAACGAACCAACACCTTCGCCCATAAGAGTGTCGATGTTTTCGATATTCGCATAATTTTTCTTTGCTTCTGCCATCTTGCTAAATATTGCCTCCCGAATATAATTTAAAATTCTCGTCAAGACTCGACAAAATCGCGTTTGCCAAGCCCGAATCTCTCACCGCGGCAAGTTTCAGATTAATTTTACCCGTAATTTCTTCTAATTTTTTACCGCTTGTAATTAATAATTCACAATTAAATTTTTTTTTGAGTTTTAATGCTTCTGCTTGTGCGTTTTCGCTTGCGCTATAACACATTATCAGTAAAAAAACTCCTTTTTTTTGCATTGCTATCGCGTTCGTGCCGCAAGTGAGTTTTCCGCTCTTTATGCAAAAACCGACGTAACTTTCAATCTTACTTTTTTGCAACGAAATCCTCCTCGATTGCGGCGTAAACCGAATCGGGAATTTCAGTTGAAAAAGTTTTATTTAAAAGTTTTGATTTTCTCAACTTTTTTACGCAATCGGGATTGTCGCAAACGTACGCGCCGCGCCCAGCCGCTTTACCCGTAAAGTCGATAAACACTTCGCCTTCTTTATTTTTTACAACGCGCAGCATTTCTTTTTTAGCCTTCATTTCGTGGCAGGCTATACACATACGCATCGGAATTTTTTTTGTTTTCAAGCCAAAACTCCTTAAAAGTTTTTATTAGATTATTCTGCAGAGTCTGCAGAAACTTCGCTTTCGTCGTTATTTAAAACTTCCATTTTCGCAGCGGCGGATTCGCTCTTTACGTCTATCTTCCAACCCGTAAGTCTTGCGGCAAGACGGGCGTTTTGTCCGTCTCTACCGATAGCGAGCGAAAGTTTATCGTCGGGAACTACTACTATTGCCGACTTTTCGTCTACCTGTGTTACCGAAACGACTTTTGCGGGCGATAACGCTTTAGCGATAAATTCCAAAGGATTTTCGCTCCAAAGAATAATGTCAACCTTTTCGCCGCCGAGTTCTTCGACAACGGCGTTAACTCTCGCGCCCTTGTTACCTACGCAAGCGCCAACGGCGTCAACCTGCGCGTCTTCGCTGAAAATAGCCATTTTGGTACGCTGTCCCGCTTCGCGAGAAATCGATTTAATAACTACCGTACCTGCTTTTATTTCGGGAACTTCGTTTTCGAATAATCTCTTAACAAGCCCTGCCGCGGCACGAGAAACGAGTACTTGCGCGCTTCTGCCGTTGTTTTTTATATTTTTAACGTAAACTTTAATTCTGTCGTTAACATTGTATTTTTCGCCGGGAACTTGGTCTTGAGGGAGCATTAAACCTTCTATTTGACCTTTACCGAGTTCGACGTATACGTTTTTGGCATCTACCTTTCTTACGACGCCGCTCATCAACTCGTCTTTTTTATCGGAGAACTCGTTTAAGGTGTTGTCGCGTTCGGTTTCGTGAATTTTTTGCAATATAACTTGCTTTGCGGTTTGAGCCGCAATTCTTCCGAAATCTTTAGGAATAAACTCTTGACGAACTTCGTCGCCGATTTTGTAACTTTTTTTGATAAGTTGAGCCTCGGCGATAGAAATTTCTTTTTCTTTGTCTTCAACTTCGGCAACCGCGATTTTTACGGTATAAAATTTAATGGTGTTCTTTTCGGGGTTGAGCTTAACTTCTACAACGCTCGCACCGCCGACGTATTGTTTTTTATACGCAGACGACAAAGCGTTTTGCAACGCCTCGATAAACACGCTTTCACTTATCCCCTTTTCCGCTTCAAGATCTGCCAAAGCCAAAAAGAAATCCTTGTTAACCATTGTATTCTCCTCAAAAATTATAAATATTATTCGAAATCGATAGCCTTAGATATTTTTGCTATCTGATTTAAGTTTAGTTTTAAAGTTTCGCTTTCGCGGGTAATCGTAATGTTTCCCGCATCTTTATTATAGTCTAAAAGCACCGCTTCGATAAATTTTTTGCCTTTTTTAATAGGTGCATAAAGTTTTATTTCAACCTTTTCGCCTATGTTTTTTAAAAAGTCTTTATCCGTTTTAAACGGTCTGTCGATGCCGGGGCTGCTGACGTTTAAAGTATAGGCTTTTCCGAACGTAGGGTCGAACTCGTCGAGCGGTACATCGATTGCGTTATGAAACGCTTCGCAATCGTTTAAATCGACGCCGCCCTCTTTATCCGTATCGATATACACGGTAAGCGACGGATTTTTGCCTTGTTTGAAGACCACCTCGAAAATTTCGAGATTTAAAGACTCGGCTATAGGTTGTAAAAATTCCGCTATTTCTTCGTTTGTTTTTACCTTCATAAAATTTTCCTTTCAGGCATAAAAGTACCCTTACATAAAACGATTGAGAGCGGCTACCCACTCTCAATCTACACGCATACCATATTCAGTATATAAATTATAACATATCTTTAATTGTTTGGCAAGCATTTTTTAGCCTTAATCATCTCTATAAAAATTTTTGCGGTTGCAAAAGCGTCGTCAAACGCTCTATGATGGTTAAATTGAATTCCGTAATGCTCGGCTACGGTATTTAATTTATAGTTTGCAAGAAACAAAAGTCCTTGTGCGATGGTTACGGTATCGTAAGTTTTATGCTCGAACATATAATCTTCTTTCGACGCGTAATAATGCACGAATTTATAGTCGAACTGCACGTTATGTCCTACAAGGTCGCACCCGTCGCAAAACTTATAAAAATCGGGAATAACCTGCTCGATTTTAGGCGCGTCTTTAAGCATATCGTCTGTAATACCCGTAAGTTTAATTATTTCCTCGGTAAGTTTTCTACCGGGGTTTACGAACGTCGAAAATCTTTCGCAAATTTCGCCGTGCACTATTTTTACCGCGCCTATTTCGGTTATCGCGTCCATTCTGCCCGTAGCGGGCGAATTGTTTAAGCCTGTGGTTTCTAAATCGAAAACCACGAAATCGCGTTCGGTTAAACACTTAGGCAAAGGTTCTTGCTCGAAAAGATTTATTTGATTATAGTCGGTAATTTTTTCGGGAATTACAATTTGATATCTAACGGGCGCAGATTTACTCTTTCTCTTTTCGGGCACGAAATTTTCAGGCATTTTTCCGTAATTTATATATCTTGCCGTAAAGCGCAATCTACCGTTCCACAATTCGTTCGCACCCGTGCAAACGATAAAATCGCCTTGTTTTAAAAGTTTGATTTTTTCTTCCGTTCTCTTTTTCGGAAAATACGAAAGTTGCATTTTGTCGGTGGTATCCGAAAGAGTTATCTGATAGTAAGTTTTTCCTTTTTGCGAAACTTTTTCGGCAAAATATACAATCTCTCCGCATATCGTTAAACTGTCGGTAGCCATAGTACAATCGCTTATATACGTAGCCGTTTTCGGAACGTCGGCAAAATCTATCGTTTCGAAATCGCAAATAGGAAAAGTTCTCGCCGGCAGAAAATTAACAGGCTCGTCGTCTAAATCCTCAATTTCGACGGGCTCGCTCGTTAATTTTTCTTTAAGTTCGAGTTCGCCTTCGAATTTACAGCAAAAATTTTTTTCGAGCATCGCGGTTACGTTTTCTAATATTCCGCGCGCCTCGAAAAACCCCTTTTCCGCCTCGTCCACCCCGAAAACGTAAACGGTTTTTTCTTCGCTTACTTTAACGGTAACGTCTTCTGCCCTTATAAACGCCGCTGCGGCAAGATGATTTGCTTTTAAATATTCGAGTATTTTTTGTCTGACGAGTTCTTCGTCGCATACGAGTTTTTTTATTTCGAAAGAACCGCTCACGGTTTTAGGCACGCATTTTTCGACAAGGTCCGCTATATATTCTTCGTCTTGCGGCGTAAACGCAAAATCGGTTATTATTACAAAATGAACACGGCGAGCACGCCTGTCGATTTTTATTTTGTTTATAACCGCTCTTTTAAAATTTTCGCGTTGACGCAATGCTGTTAAAAATTCTTGTTCGTTCATATTTATTCCTTTATAAGTTGCAACACTTCGTTTATAAATACCTTTTCGGCATCGACGGCAGGTACTTTTTTTACTATCTCGCCACGTTTAAAAACAGCGCAATAATCCTTTCCGCCGGCAATTCCCAAATCGCAATCTTTCGCTTCTCCCGGTCCGTTTACAACGCAGCCCATAACGGCTATTTTTAAATTTTTAGCACTTGAAAATGTAAGTTCTTCCACTTTTTTCGCAAGGCGCATACTCTCCCACTCGCATCTGCCGCAAGTAGGACAAGAAATAACGTCTACCCCGCCCGAAAGTCCGCACGCTCTTAAAATTCGTTTAGCAGCAAAAACTTCTTCTTTCGGCTCGTCGGTCAGCGAAACTCTTATGGTATCGCCTATACCGTCTAACAACAAAGAACCTATTCCGATACTGCTCTTTATTATTCCGCTGTCTTTAGTGCCTGCCTCGGTTACGCCGATATGCAAAGGATAGTCGGTTTTAGTATTTAAAAGCCTGTATGCTTGAACGGTCAACGGCACAGACGACGCCTTAACCGAAATTACTATATCGTTTACGCCGAATTTTTCAAACGCGGCTACGTTAGAAAGAGCGCTTTCTACCAAAGCGTTTGCCGATTTTCCGTATTTTGCAAGATGATTTTTTTCTAAACTACCCGAATTTGCGCCGACTCTTACCGAAATTTTATGCGCGCGAATACAATCGGCAACCGTTTTTATTTTTTGCTCGTCGCCTATATTCCCGGGATTTACGCGAATTTTATCCGCGCCGTTCTCTATCGCTATAACCGCAAGTTTTGCCGAAAAATGAATATCCGCGACGAGCGGCAAAGAAATTTTGTTTTTAATTTCTTTTATCGCCATCGCGTCGAATTCGTCGCGCACGGCAACACGAACTATTTCGCAACCTGCGTTTTCAAGACCTTTTATTTGCTCGATTGTTCTTTCCACGTCGGACGTTGCCGTCGTGGTCATCGATTGAATTTTTACTTTTCCGTCGCCGAGATTAAGCGAGCCGACTTTTACGATTTTTTTCATAATTACGCCATACCGTTATCGATTATTTATATCAAATAAAGCGCAATCGTCGCGATTGCGCTATTTTACTTAGTATTATCGGTTTACTTTTTTTTGCTGTCTTGCATAAGCGTTTCGAGTTCGTTCATAAACGACGATATATCTGCAAACGAACGATAAACGGACGCATATCTTACGTATGCAACCTCGTCTATTTCGCGCAAACCTTCCATAACCATTTCACCTATTTGCTTAGAAGTAATTTCTTGTTCGAGCGAATTATAAATCTGCTTTTTGATATCGTCTACGAGTTTTTCTATTTTATACATAGAAACGGGACGTTTTTCGCACGCTTTTATTATTCCGTTTTTTATCTTATTTAAATCGAATGCCTGACGATTACCGCTGTTTTTGATTACGAGTATAGGCGTAGTTTCGATTGTTTCGTACGTCGTAAAACGTTTGCCGCATTCCATACACTCGCGTCGTCTTCTTATAGTTCTGCCTTCGTCGGTCGAACGACTGTCGATTACCTTACTTTCACCGCAGCCGCAATACATACACTTCATACGAAAATCTCCTACATATTGTGTTATACGTTATTATTTTACCACAAGCCGATATATTTGTAAAGTTTATTTATACATAAAACGCGCTTTTATAAAAGCGGCGGACGATATACACCGTCCGCCGCCAAGCAGTTTACTATAAAAACTTATTATTTAAAATATTTTACGCCGCTTTCGAACAACTTCATATCGAAATTACCATCGAAGTTTTTATAAAGATTTTCGCCGGTACGTTCGGTATGCCCCGTTTTACCGAATACTCTGCCATCGGGCGAAGTAATACCTTCGATTGCCCAAGCCGAGCCGTTACAGTTATAAGGATATTCCATAGTGGGATTACCCGAAAGGTCGCAATACTGCGTTGCGATTTGTCCGTTAACGCGCATATTTTCAAGTTCTTTATAAGGCGCGACTATTCTACCCTCGCCGTGAGATACGGGAACGGTGAACACGTCGCCTACGTTGCACGCCGAAAGCCAAGGCGATTTATTGGACGAAACCCTGATATTTACGAGTGTAGAAACATGCCGAGCGATTCTGTTATACGTGAGCGTAGGACTTTCTGCCGTAAGCGGACGAATTTCGCCGTAAGGAACGAGTCCTAATTTTATAAGCGCCTGAAAACCGTTACAAATACCTAAAACCAAGCCGTCGCGTTGCGATAAAAGTTTTTGAATTTCTTCGGCTATATAAGGGTTACGGAAAGTAGTCGCGATAAATTTACCGCTGCCGTCAGGCTCGTCGCCGCCGGAAAAACCGCCGGGGAAAGCAACTATATTACTGTTTGAAATAGCCTTTGCAATCGCTTTTACGCTTTCTTCGATATCGCTGCTCGAACGGTTTTTAATAACGAAAATTTCACTTTCGGCACCTGCGAGATTAAACTTTCTCGCAGTATCCAATTCGCAGTTCGTACCGGGGAATACGGGTATAAACACCTTAGGTTTCGCTATTTTTGTTTGAATATTTAAATAGCGTTTGCCTTTGCAGTCGAAATCGACGTTCATAGCCTTGCCTTCTTGCGCTACACTGTTAGGGAACACCCCTTCGAGTTTATTTATATAAGCCGCTTTTGCGTCCGCTACGCTGACAGTTTCGGTATCGTATGCAAAATCGCCGTCGGTGGTTTCGCCGAGATAAATTTTCGTTCCTTTAAACTCGTCGGGATTTTCGAGCGATACGATAATTTCGCCGTAATGCTCGCTTAAAATGCAATCGCCGTCGCCCACGAACTTAAAGCCGAGCCCGTTACCCATACACGATTTTACGATTGCGGAAGCAAGTCCGCCGTTTTCGGCAACCGTTGCAAATTTAATATTGCCGCTACGAATATTTCTCGTAATTTCTTTGTAACTTGCGATTAATTCTTTAAAGTTGGGGATTTTAGAAAAATCCTTATGCATGGGAATCCAATAAAGTTTTTGCCCCGCGTTTTTCAAAACGTTGGTAATTAACGCGCTTGCCTTAGAAGGCGCGAGCGCAAACGAAATAAGCGTAGGCGGTACGTCGATGTTTTCGAAAGTTCCGCTCATACTGTCTTTTCCGCCTATCGCGCCGAGTCCGAGTTCTATCTGAGCGTAAAGCGCACCCAACAAAGCCGAAAGCGGCACCCCCCAACGCTTAGGCTCGCGGTTAAGACGCATAAAAAATTCTTGGAAGGTCAAGCGAATTTCGTCGTAATCGCAACCGCTTGCGATAAGTTTCGCAACCGACGCAATTATGCTGTATATCGCGCCCGTAAAAGGCGAAGTACTCATAAGCGCGGGCGAATAACCGTACGCGGATACGGTCGCAACGTCCGTTTCGCCGCCGCAAATTTTAGCAGCCATAGAAATGGCGGGGGTTAGTTGATATTTACCGCCGAAAGGCATATATACCGTACGCGCACCGATTGTAGAATCGTACATTTCAGAAAGCCCTTTCTTAGAGCATACGTTTAAATCTGAAAGCGTTTTTATTATATCTTCTTTAAAGTTTTTGCGTTGCAAGTCGAAATAAGGCGTTACGTTGTCGTTTATTTCTGCGGTTATGGTTTGTTTTACGCCGTTCGTATCGAGAAAGTCTCTCGAAATATCGACAATCGCACGACCTTTAAACATCATCTTCATGCGTCTGTCGTCAGTAACCACGGCAACGGGAGTAGCTGTAAGATTTTCTTTAGCGGCAAGAGCGATAAACTCGTCTTTGTCGCTTTCTTCTATTACGACAGCCATACGTTCCTGCGATTCCGAAATAGCAAGTTCCGTACCCGAAAGTCCTTCGTATTTTAAAGGAACTTTATCTAAATCGATAATAAGTCCGTCGGCAAGTTCGCCGATGGCTACCGAAACGCCGCCCGCGCCGAAATCGTTGCATTTTTTAATTTTACGAGTAACTTCGGGATTCAAGAAAAGTCTTTGAATTTTTCTTTCGGTTAAAGGATTACCCTTTTGAACTTCCGCACCGCACAATTCGACGGAATGAGAGTCGTGCGCCTTAGACGAACCCGTTGCGCCGCCGCAAC
>CAYTNZ010000004.1:0-14628 GCA_964439285.1 uncultured Clostridia bacterium
ACCGGCATAGCCGGTGGATTTTTTTCGGCAATTCTCTTCGAGTATTGCCGTTTTCTATAAAAAAGCGTGCGAACTTTTGTTAAAGTTTGCACGCTTTTTTTAAATATTCAAAGTATAAATATAATCGTCCATAACAAAGCCGCCGCCTATATCTGTTACGCATTCGCTTGTTCTGACAAAACCGCAACGCTCGTAAGCGGTAAACGCTCTTACGTTATTTTTATTTACGGTAAGATATATTTTATTATAGTTCATTTTTTGAGCCATCGTTTTTACCGTAAACAACGATTTTTGCCCTATTCCCTTTCCTATAAAATCGGAATCGAGATATATTTTCGATAAAAACAACGCGTCTTTTTCTTTTTGTATGCCGATATAACCCGCCGTTTTTTTATCGTATTCTATAAAATAATACTCGTAGCCGCAATTTTGCATTTGCTCTAAAACGGCATTCTCGCTTTGAAATTTATCGGTCATATACTCTACCTGTGCTTTACCTATTCCCTTTAAATTATCGTAAGCGCCGTGCCAAAGTTTTTTTGCAAGGTTTGAGAGTTTTTTAACTTCTTTTTCGCCGACTT
Source organism: uncultured Clostridia bacterium (assembly GCA_964439285.1). Lineage (GTDB taxonomy): Bacteria > Bacillota > Clostridia > Christensenellales > Borkfalkiaceae > Borkfalkia. The sequence continues at coordinate 582 of CAYTNZ010000004.1, forward strand.
TTTTAAAAATTATTTCGTTAGTCATTTTTATACCGCCGTAAATTAAAATTTAAATATATTGTAATACTATAAAAAACAAAAGTCAATCGACAAAATAACTTCTTACTTATTATTTTTCGCACTTATTATTTTTATCGCCGTATCATATGCTAAAAATAACTACAAAAAGAGGTGAATTATGCAAACGTTATTAAGCGATTATATCGGCAAACAAGTAATTAAATCGAACGGCGAATACACGGGTTACGTTACGGGCGTAGAACTTTCGAAAAAACTCGATACCGTTCGTGCTCTGATATGCGTAGATTTAGAAGAAGACGAATTTATAATTCCTTACACCGCGATAAAAGCATTCGGTAACGGCGGAATAATAGTAAAATCGCTCGGAGGAAAACTTGCCAAAGAACGAATTTTAGCACCCGTAGGAATGCGCGTTTTAACAACCTACGGCGATTTTAAAGGATACGTTTCCGATTTCGAAACGTTAAACTCTAAAGTTTTATCGATAATTTTATCGAACGGCGAAAAACATCCGCTGTATAAAATTAAAGGCTTAGGTGAATGCGTAATTTTAGACTTAAACGCGCAACCTTCGCTTTATAACTCGACCGAAAACAAAACAAGAACAACTACCAAAACGAATAAACAATCTTTAAATAACGCCACGTATGACAGCGAAAACGTTACCGAAACAAAAAACGATACGAATAAACTTATCGAAAAAAAAGTTACCGCAGGCAGTAATTTACTTACGGGGAAAAAAGTTCCCCGAAATATTTTTGACGCACGCGGCAACTTAATTATCAAAAAAGACAGCATTATAACAAGCGAAACGTTAAAAAACGCCGTATATCACAACAAACTTTTCGAACTTACGATTACCGTTTTAAACGCTTAAAATTTTAACGCAAAAAGTCCCGCAGACTGAAGTGCCACCAAAAAGTCGGACAAACTTTTGAAGGTCATTTCAGACAACGGGACTTTTTAATGTTTTACGTTATAAAAAGTTAAATATCGTACTTTGCCATAAGTTTTAAAAGCGAAGCCAAAATATCGTTTAGCGTTTGCGCTTCTTCGCTCGATAAAAACGTTTTGTTTTTATACACGGTTAAAAGTTCTTCGTATTTTTCTATTTCTAATCTATCGCCTGCGCCGAGCGATACGCCTTTAAGACGTTCTATTACCGAAAAAATATGATTAAGCCTTACGTCCGAAGGATACGTTGTGCAATCTGTTTCGGGAATTTCTTCGCTATAACAACGCACCTTTTTAGGTTCTGAAACGTTATTTACCGAATGTATAGGATAATCGCTACTCAAATCGAAATACTCGCTCGCCTTACGCTTTTTTTGAGGTCTTTCTTTATACGCCGAAAAAGAAGAAAGAACGCCGTACAACAACAAGTATTCCGCCTTTAAAACGAGCGCGAAACCTATACATAAAACGCCGAATTCGATATCTTTTGCGGCATAAGCCGAAAACAGACAAAAAGCGCAAAAAAGATAAACGCAAATATCCGAAAAAGCAGAAAATGCCGCTCTACCCTTATTTCTCGCGTTGCGATTTGAAAAATATACGGTTAAATAACCTAAAAACAACACGTTTGGCAAAACCGCGATAAAAATCGCCCACCCGATATTAAAATTATTACCGACGCTTTCTATCGTTTTTAAAATAAAGTTAGAAATATCTTTCATACGCACCCCGTTCTACTGCGACGCAACAAATTGCAACATCTTTTTTACGGTTGAATTATAGCCCAACTTTTTAAAAACAATTCGATATAATTTGTCGAATTTAAACTTTTTTGGTCAAGAAGTGCGTATTTTTATAATTATTAATTACTTTATCGGTATTTCGACTGTCGAAAGTTTATTTATATTTACGATAAACGCCGAAATATTTTTAATTTTAAGCACGTTTTTTACCGCTTTGGCGTAAATTTCGAGTTGCTTTTGGTAGTCTTTTACAAGTCTTTCGTTCGAATGCGACGAATATTTATAATCGATTATTATAGCGCTATCGCCTTTAACGGCAAGTAAATCGATAAAACCTTGAATAATTACGCTATCGTCGCTGTCCGTTTGATAAATTTCAAAAGCAGGAACGGAAAGCAAAAATTCTTGTTCTTTGTAAAGCGTATACCCCGAAAGCAATTTAAAAACGGAAAAGGCGAGTATTTTTTGCATTTTTTCAAGATTTAATCTTTCGAAAAGTTCGCTTTTTTCGGACATAAGTTTATACACTCTTTTCGCCTCGTATTTCGGTTCGTTATTAAAATCGGCACGCTCTAAAAAAGCGTGATACGCCGTTCCCGTCAATACGTCGATAGGCGAAGAATTCATTTCGGGGAAAAGTTCGTTTTCGGCATAGTAACTTTCGCCCTGTTCTTTTAAAACGGCGCTCGCCGAACTTTTTACTCTAATATTTAAACTGTTTTCGTAGCGATAAGGTTTTTGATAAAGTTTTAAAATTTCGCGTTCGGCGTCTTTATCCGTTTCGCTTATTATAAGCGGACGGCTCGAAACGACGTCTATTGTTTTTTCGTCGAGTTGCGAAAATCTTTGTTGCATTTTAGAAAGATTTATAAAATCGGAAAATTTACTCGCACGCGAAACCTTTAAAAAATCGAATTCGCCGCACTTTTTAAACACGAAATGCATACAATATTGCGCTCTTGTCGCCGCAACGTACAAAAGGCGCATTTCGTCTTCGGCGCGGCGTTTTATCATACGCTCTTTAATAAGCGCGCGAAGTACCGTTTCGCTTGCGGTAAAATTGTTTTCGTTATAGTAAAGCGGTGCAAATCCGTACTCGTCGTCCAATAAAATTTTTTCTTTAAAATCGCTATCGTCGAAACGATTATCCATACCAGCCAAAATAACCACGGGAAACTCTAACCCTTTCGACGCGTGCATAGTCATAACCCTTACCGCGTTTTCGCCGCCCGATTCCAAAAAACCTATATTGTAACCGCTGTTTTTTAGGCGTTTTAAAACGTCGGGTATACTCTCGTCGCCGCACCAAGATATAAACCTATCGATACGTTTTATGCGTTCTTCGCCGTTTTCGCGGCGCAATTCGTCGATTTCGACACCCTTTTCGGATATAAGCGCGGTGAGTATTTCAGCCGAACTTTTTACGTTGGAAAGTAGTCTTAACTTTTTGGTATAGACATAAAAATCTTTAAGTTTTATCGAAAGTTCGTCGTCCGTCTCGTTTGCGTATTTTTCGCAAGCGCTTACAAAACTATGTTTATTGCCCGCAAAAAGACGAATTTTCGCAAGTTCGCTATCAGTTAAAGAACAAATACTGCTCTTTAACGCCGCGGCGAGCGGAATATCTTGTTCGGCATTGTCTAAGTATTTTAAAATTTCGATTAATCGCTTTATTTCGGGATATTCGCAAATATTATACTCGGCGGCACTCGCTACCGGAATGCCGCGTTTTATAAGTTCGGATATAATTTTCGACGCCCTACCCGTTTTGCTTCGCGATAAAATTACAATATCTTTAAAATCGTTTTTTACGTATTCGCCTATAGATACGTCGAAATGACTTTTTTCCATTTCGTGCGCTATTATATCGGCTATGTACGCGCCTTCTTCGTCGGTATCGGTATTTTGGAAATCTAATTTTTCGATAACCGAATAAACGTTGCGCTCGCGCGGCTTTTCGTTTTCTTCTTTTTCGGGCACGAAATCGAACCACACCTCGCCCGAATCTTTAGGATACGCGTTGCCAGCCGTCATCATAGACGTGTTTTTATAATCTATACGGCAGGTTTCTTCTGTCATAACTTCGCTAAAAACAGCGTTTACCACGTTTAAAATTTGCGGAGCGCTGCGAAAGTTGCCGTTTAAAACGAGTGCGCCGTCGCTTATTTTTTTAAGTTTATCGAATTCTTCGGTAAAAAATTTAGCGCTACATCCGCGAAATCCGTAAATAGACTGTTTGGCATCACCTACCCTAAACGTATTTTCGCATTGCAATAATTTTAAAATGGTTTCTTGGCAAGGATTTACGTCTTGATATTCGTCTACGAAAATATGCGTATATTTCTTTTTCAATTCGCCGTTTACAAACTTATTTTGCAATAAGTTTAACGCGTGATGTTCCAAATCGGAAAAATCGAGTTTGCCTGCGCGTTTTTTTATTGCGGAATACGTTTCGTCGAACAATAAAAGCATTTCGCAAACGGCAGAGCAAATTTTGCCAGAACTTAAAAATTTAAATAAATCTTGCTCGCTGTTTTCAAAAGGTTTTAAATCGGAAAGAATATCTTTAAAATAAGTTTTCAATGCGTCGATTTTTTCGTCGAGTGCGAGTGCTTCTATGTTTTCGGCACGTTTAAGCGGCGCGTTCGAAGGTTTAGATGCAAGTTTTGTTTTAGCGGCAACTTCGGCGCAAGCGTATAAATTTTCGGCTTTTTCCATAAGCCAACAAGCGACTTGTATATCCTGCAAAAACATTTCGTATTTTTCGCTCATTTCGTCCCGCAAAATAAAATACTCGGTTTCGTCTAAAAGTTCCTCCGCCTTTTTATCGACGATTTCTATTCGTTTTTTTAAACTTGAAAAATATTCCGACGTGATTTTTTCAAACCCGTTTTTACAATAAATTAAAGGCATATTTTTCAAACGGGTTTTATAATCGGCGTAAACTCTTATTTTTTCGTATAACGGAAGTATTAAACTAATAAGTTTGTCCGTTCCTTTACTTCCTGCAAATATCTTTAAAAGAGCGGAAAAATTTTCGCTTTGTCGTTCGATTAGAGTATCTATTGTAATTTCCGCCGCGCGCTTTTTCATTTCGGCGGCGTCCGCTTCGTCGGCAATTTTAAAATCGCCGTTATCGTCCGAAAAATAAAAGTATTTTCTTATTACGTTGGCGCAAAATGAGTGCAGAGTGCAAATATCCGCCGTACCTATTTCTAAAAGTTCGTATTTAAGGCGCGCCTTTATTTCGCCGTCCTTTTCTTCGTTTATACGCTTTATAATCGCTCTTTTGAGTTTTTCTTTCATTTCGGTTGCGGCAAGATTGGTAAAAGTTACCGCCAAAACGCCCGAAATTTCCGCTTTCCCTTGCAAAATGAGCGATATTATTTTTTCTATCATAACAAAAGTTTTTCCGCTGCCCGCCGATGCGGAAACGAGCGTTTCGCCTTGAGAATTTATCGCAAGAGCCTGCTCGGCTGTGGGTTTTACTTTCATTTATCGCCTCTCCTTTTGCGTACTACGTCGGCAATTTCGGTGCATTTTACGCTGCCTTCTTCGTTTCTTGCGTGTTTTTTAACGTCTACGCCGCACACGCCGCCGAATTTACAATATTCGCACACGCCGCTATAAGGCGACGGTGCAACGCAACCCTTTTCTACTTCGCTCGCGCAAGTTTGGGCTACAAGGCGCGAATAATCTATAAACGCCTCGAAGTCGTCTTCGCTCATTTGCTTGTCCGAATTTCGTCCGAGCGTTGCGTTTATATAACGGCTTTTTTTACCGCTTTCGAGTAAGTTGTCGCTCATTTTCAATACGCTTTCGTCGCCGAGCGAAAAGCCCGTCATACGAAACGGGTAATCGCCGTCGCTTTTAGCGTACGCGATGCGCGCGGGGAAATAGTACGCCCCCGCAGGTTTTGCATACGCGCTCACAGCGCTTATATATAACGGCAATTGCAATTTTCTGCCCGTAAAATAACTTTCTGTATCGGCGTCTACTACGCTACCCGTTTTATAGTCGATAACCCTTACGTAATCGCCGCCCGTATCTACGCGGTCTATTTTACCCGAAAGAATAATATCTCGTTCGCCCGAAAGCAAAGTTATACCTTTAAAATCGGAATTTTTGCCGCCGAAAGTTTTTTCCGCACCGAATACTTTAAACGCCGAATCGGCAATTTGACGATAAACTTCTTTCGCTACGATAACCGCCTCGTTCAACAAAGAAACGGAAGTAAAACTTCCGGAATTCGTATCTTTTAAAAAACAAAACGGCGGTTTAGACAAAAGCGTTTCCGCTTTTTCGGCGGAATATTTCGCGCAATCGTTTTCGTTTTTAAAATTTTCGAAATTTTCGGCAACGCCTTGCAAAACGGCGTGCATAAAATCGCCCGTATCCACGGGTTTTACCGCCCCTTCGAAAACAGGTTTAAGTTTTAATCCGCGCTCGGTAAAATTTTTATAAGGGCAATCAAAATACCCTTCTATAAAAGTAGGCGAAATTTCGCGTTTGCCTTTAAACATAAGTTCAGCCGCCGAAGGCACGAAATTTTCGTGCGTTTTAACTTCGAGCAGTTCGTCTACGTTCTCGCCTTTTTTTTTGAGCGCGGAATAAATTCCGCTATGCGCTTTTATATCGGCAACGCCGCGTCTGTATTTTTCGGCACGCCGCAAAAGTTCTTTAACGGCAGGAATTTTTTCAGCCGCTACGCAAGAAAGATATCTCGCGTAAGCCGCGCCGTTTTCGCCTTCCCAACGCTCTATTGCGCCGCGAGTAATAAATTTAAGCGAAAAATTATTTTCTTTGCAAATCGACGCGGTAACGTAATCAAAAATTTCGCTCTTTTTACACTCGTTTCCGCCTTTAGATAGCGGATACGAAAGATATAATCTTTCTTTAAAATCAGAAAGCGAAAGCGCAACGTTTTCTCTCACACGCGCGTTCACTTCGCGAATTTTAGGTTGTATTTCTACCTTTAACGAACGAAGCCTGTCGATATCTTTATCCGAAATAAGCGCGGTATCGGTACTTGCAAGCGGCACGTCGGACGTTAAGCCTACGCCGAACACGACTTTTGCCGAACGTTTTTTGCTCTCGGAAAGGCTTCCTATAAACACCGCGTCGGTAAACTGCGGTATAAGCGAAATTTCTAAGCTTTTTAAACTTTCGGATATAAGCGACGAAAATTCTTCAGCGGAAAGAGTAACTCCGCGCGTTAAAATTTCAGCCTCGTCTATAACTTTTAAAAGCGATTCGACGCCCTTGGCAAAAAACTCCGCCTCCGACGCATACCCCGATTCTTTTAATAAATCGGCGACGGTGTTTTGAACCTGTTCCGCGTCGATTTCTTTTAAAATATCGCGAACTTTGCTACAATAAACGTATCCGTCCGATACAGGCGGTGCAAACGACAAAAGATTTTTAGCCTTTTTAGAAAGAGTTTTTATTGTATTTAACGCGTCTTGGTCTTCATCGGAAAAAACTTCTTCTTTAATTTGTCTTTTAATTCCGCCGCGAAAGTTTGCGTACTGAGAAAGATAATTTTTAAAAATAAAGCGAGCGTTGTCGTCTTGCTCGAAAAATATATTTCCTACGAAACTTACGGTATCGAGCTGAGAAAAGCCGTCGTAAATAAGTTTAAAATAATCGAGAATAAATCGACATACGGGATGAGATAAAATACTCTTTTTTACGTCGGCAAAGTAAGGTATTTTGTATTCCGAAAAAACTTTGTCTAACTTTACCGAGTAATCGGAAATTTCGGGCAAAAACAGCGTTATATCTCTATACCTTAAATTATTGCCGAATACTTCTTTTTTTATCGTTGCGGCGATAAACGAAAGTTCGTCTTCTTCGTCTTTAGCCTCAAAAAGCGTAACGTTGTTAAAAGGCTTTGCGCTTTTTGAAAAACTTTCGGTATTAAACAGCGACTTTTTAAGTTGCTCTGCCGCAGGGCAAGAAACGCCGTCTAATATAATTATTTCCGTTTCCGCTCCGCTCGCTTTGCAATACTTTTCGAACGCAAGCGCAGACTCGTTCGTATAAATTTCGTCGCTGCCGCCGATAAAAATACCCGTAACCGTTTTCGCCGTTTTAAGCGCCGCGTTAATACCTTCGGCTGCCTGTTTCGTAAACGAAGAAAAACCGACGAAAAACACGTTCGATTTTTTAACCTTATCGCTCTTTTTTATAGCCGACGGCAAAAGTTCTAAAACTCCGCTCTCGTCGAGATATCCGCCCTTTAAAAAATTTAAATATTCCTTGTAAACAAGCGAGATATCCTTTAATTTTTCGGCGAGAATTTCGTCGGCTTCTAAAATAGCGTCGTCGAGCATTTCGGGCGTTACGAGCGCGGCTCTAAGCTGCGCTATCGTTTCGTAAAGGCGCGACGCGCAACCCGCCGGATTTTTTTTAAAACATCCGAGTTTTTCTTGGCATTTTGCGGCGATTGCGCCTATTACTATTACCGAACCTTGTTTAGTTAAAACCTTGCCTTTATATTCGCCGCGCAAAAAACGCGCGAAAGTGGTAACGGAACTGGTAAAACTTCCGCCCGATTTTTCGGTTACGGCACGCTCGACTTCGAGCGTTAATCTGTCTTCGGCAAATATTAAGTTGTTTTCGCCTTCGACGGCTTGTTCGCATAAAAGCGAAAGCATTTCGCTAATCGAAGGCGCGAGAAAAATTTTAACTTTCATATTTTTCCTTAAAAACCAAGTCTTTTGCTCATTATAACACAATTTTATGTTTTTTTTAACTAATTTTCACGGTTTTTATTTTTACAAATTTAATAATTTATGTTATACTGTAATCCGTTAAGAAATATTTGGAGTATTATTATGAAAAAGAAACTTTCTATAATAGCAATGCTTATTGCGCTTTTGTTAACGTTTACCGCTTGTTCGAGTATGAGCGCAACGCAAATTTCGGGAAATTGGCATACGAACGATATCGAATACGACCCGAACTATCACGAAAAATCAACTTATTCCGTTTCGTACGACGATATCGACGCCACAAACACCGTTTACGAGTTTAAAAACATCGAAGGCACTTACACGATGGAAATTAAAGCAGGCGAAACGAGTACTTTGGCAGACGGAACTACCGCAAGCGATTTATATAAAATGACTACTACCTTTACTCTTTCGGGCTCTTACGCCGAAAAAAACGGCGAAAAGGAATATGCTTTTAACGATTATTCGGTTGTAAGCGAAGTACTTTTTCATCGCCTTGGCAACGGATATAATTTACAACCCGTAAAAAGCAAAACGAGTTATAATATTTGCGTTCCTTCGTTAAACAGTTTAAATACTTTCGGGTTAACTCTCGCTAAATACGACGTCGAGATAGCATACAACGCCGCTTGCTCGCAAGCAGCGTTTGTAAAAACGGATAAATCGGACGAAATAGCCGCAGTTTCTGAAGAACTTAAAGACGTAGTTAATATTGACAAGGCTTCTAAGGTAGAAAAAACCATTTCGAAATTGCAAAAAAACTACTCTTTCTTCGATAATAACCAACTGTATTTCGTTGCGAGAGGAATGTCTTTCGAAGAAAACTCGTCGTATACGATTTCGACGATTTTAGGTAACGCGAGCAATAAAAAGAACATAGTTTTAAAATGTTCGGCTGTAACTACTCGCCCCTATACTTTTTCGATAAACGACGAAAACGAAACTCTACGTTCTATATCTTCTTCAGAAGTTTCTATAAGCCTTAACGGCGGAAGTTCGTCGGGCGGTTCTATTAAAGCGTACTTTGCGGCAAAATCGAAAAACATTTCTAACGATATGAGAAATCTTTTGTTACAATTCGAAGAACCCTATTCTTACGGATTAGGAAAACTCGTATATAAACTTAAGTCTGTCGAATATCAATAAGTATAATTTATAACGGCGCGTTTTTTAAAAACGCGCTTTTTCTTATTAATTAAGCAAAAATATTATCGTATTAAAATTTTTATTTTAAAAGACGAACCGCTACGCGATAATTAATTGACTTAACAATTTTTTATTGATATAATAAAAAGTAACTTAGTAGTATATATAAGGAGAATATTGAAATGACAGCCGTTTTGTTCATAGTAGGCGCAGTCCTCATTATCGGAGGATTAATCTTACGTTGGTACTTTAAAAACCACTAAAATTTAATTTAACCGTCCGCATATTTAACTTACATATGCGGACGGTTTTTATAAAAAGCGGCGCTGCGATAAAAATATCGCCGCGCCGCTTTAACGTATATTTTACGTTTTTTATTTTTCGTAAACGCTTCTTTTTAAAATTCCTATATAAGGAAGATTTCTGTATTTTTCGGCGTAGTCTAAGCCGTAACCGATAACGAATTCGTCTTCGATGTCAAAGCCTTTATAATCGGCTTCGATAGGCACTACTCTCCTTGCGTATTTATCTAAAAGCGCGCAAATTTTAACGGATGAGGGTTTTCTCGAATATAACATTCTTTTAAGATACGAAAGAGTGTAACCCGAATCGATAATGTCTTCGACGATTATAACGTCGCGTCCTTCGATTTTTCTGTCTAAGTCTTTAATAAGTTTTACTTCGCCCGAAGATTTAGCGCCTGCACCGTACGAAGAAATAGCCATAAAGTCCATTTCGACGGGAATAGTCATTGCGCGCAACAAATCGGCGTAAAACATTACGCTGCCTTTTAAAATCGCAACCATAAGAGGAGTTTTGCCCTCGTACTCTTTATCGAGTTGTTTAGCCATTTCGGCTATACGCGCCTTTAACTGTTCTTCGGATACCATTACGCTTTGAACGTCACGAATCATTTTAATTTCTCCTTAATAAATAATTGTATAAATTTTTCCGCTGTTGCGGTCAAGTTTTACTTTTTCTGAAATTTCGACGCCGCAAACGACGTATACTTCGTCGTCGCAAGCGATTACGGGAATACTATCGCGTTCTCTTGCGGGAATTTTTTTATCGATAAAAAAATCTTTTAACTTTTTAGTTCCCGAACCGAATTTTTGAAATTTATCGCCCTGCTTTCGCGCTCTTATTACGGCGTTTAAAGGAAGTTTACCGCCGTCGATATTAAGCCCGTCGCATTTTCCTTCTACTATTTTTAAAATTTTATTTTTTATACGATATTCGCCGAGCGCAAACGGTATTTCGCCGATAGCGACGTTTTCGGGGCGGTAAATAGCGATATATCCGTATTCTCTTATAGCGATAAGCGAACACGGCAAACTGATTTTACTGCCGTTATTTAAATTTTTTAACGAATAAACGTCGTTAAAATTTTCAATCGTGTAGTCTTTTTCGATGCCGAAGTATTTAAAAGCAAGCATACAGGCGCGCGTAAACAACGGTTTTTCGAGATTGTCGGCAAAAGTAAACGCGCCGTTTTTGACGCTACACTTCTTTTCGGCAAGCGAATACAGATAATCGTCGTCTTCTTTCGCCGTTTGCGAAAACGCGTATATTCGCTTAGAACAATTAGGAAAAATTTCTTTAACTTTGGGTAAAACGTTTTGCCTTATAAAATTACGCGTATATTTCGTATCGGTATTCGTTTCGTCTACAACGAACGGAATAGAATTTTTTTTAACGTAATTTAAAATTTGCTCTTTGGTAACGGACAACATAGGACGAATAATTCCTTTACGCTCTTTAATTCCGCCAACGCCCTTTAAGGCAGAACCTCGAAAAAGATTAAAAAGCACCGTTTCGGCATTGTCGTCGGCGTGATGCGCCGTACAAATATAATCGGCTTTGCCGCTTCCTAAAATTTCGTAAAACAATGCGTAACGCGCCGAACGCGCGCCTTCTTCTATCCCCAATTTATTTTCTTTTGCATACAAAACGCAATCTATATGTTTTAAAATTAACGGTATATTTTCTCTTTTACAAAACTCGTTTACGAAATTTGCGTCCGCAAGCGAACTTTCGCCCCTGATGCCGTGTTCTAAATGAACGGCAAAAAGCGTTATATTATACTCGTCTTTACGAACGTTTATATAATGCAAAAGCGCCATACTGTCTGCCCCGCCCGAAAGCGCAACGCATAATTTTTTGTTTTTGTAAGGCGAAAGAGAAATATTCATACTTTAAGTATAATATAAAACATAAAATAAATCAATCAAAATATGCGAAATTTACAGCTAAACGACTTTTGTTTATTCAAAAAAATTCGTTTCGTTTTCCGCTTGCAATTTTTTATCACATATGATAGAATAATGATATTAAAACTCGGCTACGGTAATTTTTGCCATAGCCAAAAAATAATAACGGAGGTTTCATATGGCTAAGAAAAAGAATTTAAAACTATATATCCCCGGCGCTATCGCCTTGGTTTTCGGTATAGCCGCTTTTTGTATGATGTTTCTCGACGCCGTTAAATATTCGGCAGATTTACTCGTAGCAAAAACTTCTTACCAATACACGGGCGCACAACTTGCATTCGGATATACGGAAGGATCGATTGAAATATTATCTTTTAACTTTATGATTTTCATCTCTTTCTTATTACCCGTTATCGGCGGTGTTTTATGCCTTTTAAGCGGAGACAGTTTTATTTTAAAAATTGCCGCAACCGCTTGCTTTGTAGTAGGCGCGGCGTTCTTATTCGCAATCGGCGGCTACGCCCCTATCGGCATGTCAGACGCTCAAGCGGCTATCGTCGAAAATTTAGACGTTTCGCTTTGCGCAGGTCCTATCGTGGCAGCGATACTCAGCATATTAGGCGCGATTGTTTCTTTCTTTAAAAAAACCATAGCAAAACAATTTAGATAAGTAAAAAAATTCGGCGCGGTGCAAAATTGCACCGCGCCTTTTTTTGTTTTTAATATTTAATGCAATAACCGTTCATTAGTTAATCGCAAATAAAAATCAATCTATAGCCTTTTCGATAACTCCGCCGCCTATACAACGGTTATCTTTATATAATACGGCGTACTGCCCTTCGGTTATAGCGCGTTGCCGTTCGGCAAATTCTATATACAATTCGTTGCCTTTAACGCTTACAGACACTTTTTGTTCGTCTTGCCTGTAACGGAACTTTGCCGTGCATTCGAAAGTATTTTCAGTAGGTTTATCGGGTATCCAATTAACGTTCGAAACAAGGCATGCTCCGGTGTAGAGTTTACTTTCGTCGCCGTGAGCGACGTATAAGATATTATTCTTTAAATCTTTTTCTATAACAAACCAACGACCGCCTTCCAAATCGCCTTTTTGTCCGCCGATATCCAGCCCTTTGCGCTGACCTATAGTGTAATACATAAGTCCTAAATGCTCGCCTATCACCTTGCCGTCGTAAGTCATCATTTTACCGCGTTTTGCAGGTATATACGTTTGCAAAAAATTTCTGAAATTTCTTTCGCCTATAAAACAAATTCCGGTACTGTCTTTCTTTTTTGCGGTAGCAAGCCCTGCTTTTTGCGCAATTTCTCTCACTTCGCTCTTTTGCATTTTTCCGAGCGGAAAAAGCACGTTTTTGAATTGCTCTTGCGTAACTTGATTTAAAAAATACGTTTGGTCTTTGCCTTTATCGGCAGCCTTTAACAAATAACTTTTATTCGATTCGTGCAAAATATCGCAATAGTGCCCCGTTGCTATATAATCTTCGCCGAGCGCGTTCGCATAGTTTTTAAAAGGTCCGAACTTTATTTCTCTATTGCATAACACGTCGGGGTTAGGCGTTCTGCCCCTTTCGTATTCTTTTAAAAAATACGAAAATACCCTATCCATATATTCTTTTGCAAAGTTTACGGTGTAATAAGGAATACCTATAAGATTGCTTACACGCTTTACGTCTTCGTAATCTTGTTCGGAAGTACAACAACCGTTTTCGTCGTTTTCTTCCCAATTAACCATATAAAGCCCGATTACGTTATAACCCTGTTCTTTTAACAGTAAAGCCGCAACCGAACTGTCTACACCGCCGCTCATACCTACGACAACCGTCTTTTTTTCGTTCATAAATAAGCCCTTGATATTTAATATACGTATTGTGAACCATACGAAATAAATCTTTTTTCTATTAAATTATACCCCTGCGCCATTATTTTGTCAATTGTTTACTATATCGCGACGCGTGGATAGCGGTATATTTATCGACAGCTTATACGAACGACGGTTAACTTAAAATTATTTACAATCGATTTATAAAACTTATTTCGTTATAGGCTAAATCTTTACTGTATACTATTTCTTCTCCGTAAATTTTTTTAAGTTTTTCGACGCAAATTATATCTTCCGCTTTTCCGCATTCGGCAATATTTGCGTTTTGCAATAAATACACGTTGGCGTTAAGATATAACGCGTGATTGGGATTATGCGAAGAAAGAATAAACGTTTTAT
>CAYTNZ010000005.1:0-14591 GCA_964439285.1 uncultured Clostridia bacterium
CGTTTGCTAAGCGTAAGCGTCAAAGGGGTTTTTCTAAAACTCACGAAAAATTTTTCATCTCTTTTGAAAAATTTTCGTGAACACATTTTTACGCTACCGTATCTCCGCCGAGTTTGCTTTCTACTTCAGAAAGTTTTACAGAAACTATTTTAGACACACCCTTTTCTTCCATAGTAACACCGAACAGTGAGTCTGCCTTTTCCATAGTAGGCTTTCTGTGCGTGATTACTATAAATTGCGTCTCTTTTGCGAATTTCTTTAAGAACTGCGCAAATTTATCGACGTTCGCTTCGTCGAGCGCGGCTTCGATTTCGTCGAGTACGCAAAACGGCATAGGTCTTAGCATTAGTATAGCGAACAAAATCGCGATAGCCGTAAGCGCGCGCTCGCCGCCCGATAACAGCGAAATTTTGGTAAGTTTTTTACCCGGAGGACACGCAACTATTTCTACGCCTGCGTTTAACGGGTCGTCGCAATCGGTGTAATCCATTTGAAGTTCCGCTCTGCCGCCGCCGAAAAGTTCTTTAAATAATTTTTTAAAGTTTTCGTTAATTTGATTAAACCCTTCGTCGAATTGCGTCTGCATTTCGGTTTTTAATCTGTTTAACGCCTCGGTGGTATCGTCGATACCCTTTTGCACGTCGTCGCGCTGAGCGCACATTTCTTGATATTGAGTGTTTAACGCTTCGTATTCTTCGAGCGCGTTGTGGTTGATTGCGCCGAGCGAATTTATTTCGCGTTTTAAGCGATTGACGGTTGTTTGCCCTTCTTTAGGGGCAAAATTTTCGTCTTTGTACGAAAGACAGGTTTCGTACGTTTCTTGATATTCTTCGTCAATACGCGCCTGCAAATTTTCAAGTTCCGAATCGATTTTAGTAAGTTCTATTTCCTGTAAATGCCTATGTTCCGAAATTTGCTCTATTTTTTCGTTTACAGAGCGCGTTTTGTCCATAATGCTTTCGAGTTCTGAATTTAAAACGTCTTTACTCTTAGTAACTTCGTCTTTTTTAGCGCGCAAAGCGTTAAGTTCTTCGCGCTGCTGCGGCGTGAGCGCGGTACGCTCTGCCATATCTTCAAGTTCCGTTATAGTTGCCGCTATATTTTCGATATTCTTTTCGGAATCGGAGATTTTCGCTTTAATTTCTTGTTTTTCGCGATTAAGGCGGGTAATATCGGAAACCGAAGCATCAACGGCGGCGCGGTATTGCGCGATATACACCTGCAATACGTTTAAACGCAAATTGCGTTCGTCGCGTTCGGATTTCAATTTGTCGTACTCGCCTTTTCTACGATTGGTTTCGTCGGCGACGTCGCTTTTCAATTTCGAAATTTTTTCTTCGCCTTCGGACGACGTAGAGTATTCGTTATCGATATTTTGCAATCTCTCGTAAAGAAGAGCCAACGTGTTTTCTTGAACTTTTAACGAATTTTCTAAATCTGAAAGTCCCGACTCTAAAGCCGCTTTTTTTTCGGCAAGTGCGGCAATTTTTGAACGCGCTTCTTGAAAACTTTCGCGCAATGATTCCATTTCTTGCGCCGATTTTTCTTTTTTCGCTTCTAATTCGCTCTTTTGCTTTGTAAGTTTTGCAACTTCTTTTTTTACGTTTTCGATATCGGAAAGCGCCTGTTCGATATTTCTTTCGTTAGCGAGAAGGTTACCGCTGTCCGCTCTTTTAGAACCGCCCGTCATAGAACCCGACGTCGAAATAATATCGCCGTCTAACGTTACCATACGGAACGCGTGAGGAAATTTTTTCGAAATTTCGTTCGCGTTAGCGATATTGTCTACTATAAGCGTATTGCCGAGCAAATTATAAATTACGTTGTCGTAATATTTATCGTAACGCACAAGTTCGGTTGCAAGCCCCAACGCACCCTTTTCTTTAAGCGCGCGACGAGTATAGTCCGTTTCGTAATGCGGTTTTAAAGACGCTACCGGTAAAAAGGTTACCGAACCGCCCTTCGTGCGTTTTAAGTATTCTATAAGATAACGCGCGTCGTCGCTCGTTGCCGTTACAATGTTTTGCATAGCGCCGCCGAACGCGGTTTCGATAGCCGTTTCGTACTTTTCGTCGCATTTGACTATGTCTGCGATAACGCCTTTTATGCGTTTTGAAAGTTCGGGCTGGCTCTTACTGTCGCTCATCAACTTTTTAACGGAATACTTATATCCTTCGAACGCATCTTTTACGGAAGTGTAAAAACGATGTCTGTCCGAAAGCGAAGAAATTTTTGCGTTCGCATTAAAAATTTTTTCGCTAACCGCGTCTGTTTGCACGTTTATGTCGATAATTTCTTCTTCTTTGGCGTTTTTAAGTTCTCGCTCTTTCGATACGTACTCGATAAGTTCGTCGTACCAATCGGAAGTTTCTTTTAACGACTTTTTGGTTTTTTCTATTTCGTTTTTCGTTTTTTCGGCATCGGCGGCAAGTTCCGAAATACGCTCTTGCAACGCCTCTTTTTTAGCGGAAAGCGTACCTATGTTTTGACGAATTTCGGAAAGGTTTTCGATGGTATCGATAACGCTTTGTTGCGATTTGTCGTTTAAAACTTCATACTCGGCAAGTTTTGCGTTAAGTTCAGAAATTTCGTTGCCGAGCGTTGCGCTCTCTTTTTGAGCGTCGCGCATTTTATCGTCGCTTTCTTTGCCCGCATCTTCCGCTTTTAAAATTTCTTGTGCTATTTCATCAATGCGCGCCTTTCCTTCTGAAATCGTGCGCTCGTCGCTTGCGCGTTGTTCTTTGTAAAAATTTATACGCTCTCTTATAAGTTTTACGTCGCCTTCCTTTTTTTGCAAATCGAGCGTGTATTTTAAAATTTCTTCGTTGAGTTCTTGTAAAAGTTTATCCGATTCCGAAAGTTTTCGTCTGTCGTCGTTATACTTGTTTTCAAGTTTTTCAGCCTCAGCCCTTCCCGCGTTTATCATCTCTTGCAAATCGTTTAAAACTTTTTTTATGGAATTGCGCGAAGTTTCGGCGTTATCGTGTTTATAAATATATAAATTAATTTCGTTTAATTTAAGCGCTTCGTATAACTCGCGATACTTTTTTGTTTTTTCTGCCTGTTTTGCCAAAGGCGTAAGCATATGTTCTACTTCGCCCATTCTCTGCATAAAAACGTTGAGATTGTTATACGAATTGCTTAATTTACGCTCTATTTCCTGTTTTCTGTTTTTAAATACCATTATGCCCGTCGCTTCTTCGAAAATAGCACGTCTGTCCTCGGGTTTTGCGTTCATTATCTGTTCGATTTTACCCTGACCGATAATAGAATAACCTTCTTTGCCGACGCCTACGCTATGCAGTTGGTCTACGATGTCTTTCATACGACAAGGCTGCTTGTTTATAAGGTATTCGCTTTCGCCGCTGCGATATAAGCGGCGAGTCATGGCTACTTCTTGATAATCTAAATCGAACATACGAGTAGAATTATCGAAAGTAAGCGTAACTTCGCAAAAAGATTGCGATTTACGCGTTTGCGTTCCGCCGAAAATAACGTCTTGCATATTAGAGCCGCGCAACGTTTTTGCGGACTGCTCACCGAGAACCCAGCGAATAGAATCGGCAACGTTACTTTTACCGCATCCGTTCGGACCTACGATACAGGTAACGCCGTTATCAAATTTTATTTCGGTTTTGTCTGCAAAAGACTTAAACCCGTTGAGTTCGACTTTTTTAAAATTCAAGGTCTTTTACTCTCCTTGTGAGATTTTGTTTTAAAACTTTTTATGAATTTCGTTTTTTAGTATTTTTCGAAAAAAACGCGGCAAGCCGCGCTCTGCAACTTGTTTTTTACTTTATTTTAATACTCCGAGTTTTATAAGCGCGTCTTTCGCAGCGGCTTGTTCGGCTGTTTTTTTACTTTTTCCGTTGCCTTTTCCTAAAACTCCGCCTGCGCTTACCGTTACGCTAAACTCGGGCGAATGCGCTTTTCCGCACTCGTTTATAAGAGAATATTGCGCATTCGGAATTTTTTGGCTTTGCAAATATTCTTGCAAGCGACCTTTATAATTTTCGTTTACGGTGTAATCGATATACGGCAAAAGTTTTTCTAAAACGAATTTTTCGGCTACAGACAAACCGCCGTCGATATAAATTCCCGCAACAAGCGCTTCGAACAGGCTCGATATCGCTTTTTCGCCTATATTTTCTCCGTTGCCGCCGCCTAAAATAAACTTTTCTATCCCCATTATTTTAACCGCATTTTCAAGCGGAAGTTTAGCGACGAGAGCCTTACGTTTTTCGGTCATTTCCTTTTCGTTGTCAAACGTGGTTTTATAAAGATAATCCGCGACGAAAAAACCTAAAAGCGCGTCGCCTAAAAACTCTAACCGCTCGTTATTCTCGCAGCCGTGTTCGTTTGTGTAAGACGAGTGAGTAAAACAGGTTTCGAGCAGTTTTTTATCTTTAAAAACGTACCCTATGCTTTTCTCGATTTTAATAACGGTTTCAGCCTTCATTGATTGCAAGTCCCTCTAAATCGACTTTTGAAAGAAGGTCTTTTACCGAACCTACAAGATTGTGTTCGGCATTGTCTTTTGCCTGTAAAATAGAGGCGCAAACCGAATCGCGCTTGCTCGAACCGTGGCTTTTTACTATTACCTTTTCGATACCTATAAGCATTGCTCCGCCGTATTGCGAGTAGTCCATTTCGGCACGAACGTTTTTAAACGCTTTTTTCATAAACAAATAGCCGATTTTTGCCGAAAACGACGATAAAACGTTACGCTTTATAACTTTCATAACCGAAAGAGCCGTGCCTTCTAACGTTTTTAACGCTATATTTCCCGAAAAGCCGTCGGACACTACTACGTCTACGTCGCCGCTCATAATTTCTCTGCCCTCGATATTTCCGATAAAATTTATACAATCTATCTTTTTTAAAAGTTGATACGTTTCTTGATGCAGCAAATCGCCTTTATGTTCTTCCGTTCCGTTCGTGAGCAACCCTACGCGCGGATTTTCGATACCTAATCCCGCACGCGCGTACGCCGTACCCATAATGGCAAAATGTACTAAATTTACAGGTTTGCACTCCGCGTTCGCACCCGCGTCGCAAATTAAAACTCTGCCGCCGAGCGCGTTGGGAATAACGGGACAAACCGCAGGACGAGTTATGCCGCGAATTCTGCCTACTCTAAGTATTCCGCCCGTTAATACGGCGCCCGTAGAGCCTGCCGAAACGAATCCTTTGGCATCTTCGTCTTCTTTTAACATTTTTAAAGCGACCACCAAAGACGAATCTTTCTTTTGGCGAATAGCGACCGTGGGAACGTCGTCGTTGGTTATCTCTTCGCTGCAATGTACTATTTCGACGCGAGATTTATCGTATTTACCGCAACTTTCAAGCGCAGCATTCAACTTTACTTCGTCGCCCGTAATAACTATTTTTAAATTTTTATCTTTGTTAAGCGCCATAACCGCGCCCGCTACTATTTCTAAAGGCGCGTTATCTCCGCCCATACCGTCGAGAATAATTTTCGTCATAACATTACCCCGTTTTTAATTTTTGAATATTCTTATTTTCTTGCTTCCCCTTATTGCTTTAAGTGAAAGTACCCGTAAGACAATAGAGATAAAAGCAAAATCGCGAATCCTTTTAATACTCTAAATTCGACACTGTTCTCGGGAAAGGAATAACGTCGCGAATGTTGGCGATACCCGTCAAATACATAACCATTCTTTCAAAGCCGAGCCCGAATCCCGAATGTACCGTTCCGCCGAAACGACGCAAATCGATATACCAACCGTAATCTTTCGGGTCGAGATTCATTTCTTTCATCTTTTTCAAAAGCACGTCTTCGCGTTCTTCTCTTTGAGAGCCGCCGATAAGTTCGCCTATGCCGGGAACTAATAAATCGGCTGCGGCAACCGTTTTGTTATCGTCGTTAAGACGCATATAAAAAGCCTTTATTTCCTTAGGATAATCGGTAAGGAATACGGGTTTTTTATAAACCTGTTCGGTAAGATATCTTTCGTGTTCGCTCTGCAAATCGCAACCCCAGAAAACAGGATACTCGAACTTGTCTTTAACTTTTTCTAAAATAGAAACCGCCTCGGTATAGGTAAGACGAACGAACTCGTTGTCTACGACGTTTTTAAGACGCTCTAAAAGCCCCTTGTCTACAAACGCGTTTAAAAATTCGAGTTCTTCTTTGCACGTTGACATAACGTGATTTATAATAAACTTAACCATCGCTTCGGCAACGTCCATATCGTCGGCTAAATCCGCGAACGCCATTTCCGGTTCAATCATCCAAAACTCCGCGGCATGACGAGTGGTGTTGGAACGCTCTGCTCTAAAAGTAGGACCGAAAGTATACACGTTGGCAAAAGCCATAGCAAACGTTTCGGCGTTTAACTGTCCTGAAACGGTAAGGCTTGCTTTCTTTTCGAAAAAGTCTTTTTTATAATCAACTTCGCCTTTTATTTTGTCCATATCGAGAGTTGTTACCTGAAACATAGCGCCGGCGCCTTCGCAATCGCTACCCGTAATTATAGGCGTATGAACGTAAACGAATCCTCTGTCGTTAAAAAATTTATGAATTGCGTAAGCCGCTTCGCTACGAATTCTAAAAACCGCGCTGAACGTATTGGTTCGAGGACGAAGATATGCGATATCTCTTAAAAACTCAAGCGAATGACGCTTTTTTTGTAACGGATAATCGGGCGTAGACGCGCCTTCGATTTTAATTTCTTTCGCTTTAATTTCAAACGGCTGTTTATTTTCGGGCGTTGCGATAACCGTACCTTTTACCACAAGGCTCGCCCCTACGTTTTGATGCGCGATTTCGTCGTAGTTAGAAACCGCCGCCCTTTCGAAAACTATTTGACAGTTTTTAAAAAAGCTGCCATCGTTAAGTTCGATAAAACCGAATGCTTTACTGTCGCGCAAGGTTCTCACCCAACCGCCGATTGTAACCTCTTTTCCGTCAAAAGAAGAAATGTCTTTAAAAATTTGTTTGATTTGAGTGCGTTTCATAATCTTTTATTCTCCGAATAAAACTGTTCGTTTTTATATACCCTTTTATTTTACCAAAAAATAATAAATATATCAAGCATAAAAATGTCGATTTTGGTATGGCGCGAAAAATGTTTCACGCAAAAATACTCTCTTTTCGTTTTTTATTCTAAAAAAACGACACGGGCGCGCAGACCGTCGGTCTGCGCGCCACAGAATTTACATAGTAAGCGATTTTATTTAAATTGATTTTACGTAAGTTTTTCTTCGTTTAATAAGATTGTGTTCGAGCGTTTTCCATTGCGACTGAACGGCGATATTCGTTACGAGTTCGGGATTAGACTCGATTTTTTGAATTTTATCGTCTATAACGTTTTGCAAAATTCTATTAAAAACAATCGAATTTATGCCGAGTTTTTGATAATCGGGACGAACGGCTACAATCGCCATTTCGAGTTCTTTAGGTTTAGAAACGGCTTTTAAAACGCCTATAAATCCCGTAGGGAAAAGTTTGCCGCGACTTTTTACCAAAGCGTCTGCAATAGACGGCAAAACGACGCCCGTGGCGATAACCTCGCCTTCTTTATTTACCAAAACGGAAAGATATCTCGGATTTATTATAGTTGCGAATTGGTCTAACAAATTATCTATTTCTTTACCTTCTAACGGAACGTAACAGTCGAGCACGCTGTACGCTTCGTTAATTAAATCGATAACTTTAAAGCCGTAATTTTTAACTATTTCTTTTAACGACAACGTATCGCAAAGTTCTTTTATTTGGAATTTTTCTTTAATTCGTTCTGAAATTCTCGCGATGCGTTCGTCTACTTTGTCGGGCATAACGAAATCGTATTCCACCCACTCGGCTTCGTCCGAAAATCCTGCGGATTTTACTAAATTTTCGTAATACTCGTAATTATAGTTCGTAGCGTAAGTAGCCCTTCTGTCAAAACCGTAGGTCAAAAGACCTTCTCTGTCTTGGTCGTTAAAGCCCCAAGGTCCGTGAATTGTATCCATACCCTGTTCTTTGCCGTAATTCTCGACCGCCTTTAAAAGCGCGGCGGCAACTTTTTCATCGTCGATACAATCGAAACGCGAAAATCTTATGCACTTTCTGTTCGCTATGCGGTTATATTTTTTTTGAATTATGCCCGCGATTCTGCCCGCGAGTTTGCCGTCTTTATAGGCTATCCAACACTTAACGTCGCAATTTTTAAGGCTGTGGTTTTTCTTTTTATCCATTACCATAAGTTCGTCCGAATATATCGACGGTACGTACAATTTGCAGTTTTTATACAAAACGTCGGCAGGAAAGCGCGCAAACTTT
The DNA here is from genome assembly GCA_964439285.1 of uncultured Clostridia bacterium. Classification (GTDB taxonomy): domain Bacteria; phylum Bacillota; class Clostridia; order Christensenellales; family Borkfalkiaceae; genus Borkfalkia. The sequence continues at coordinate 8,288 of CAYTNZ010000005.1, forward strand.
TTTAAATCTTTTTTTGTTTTTACTTCTTGTATTTCAATCATTTGTGTTTCCTTATTATTTGCATTTTACGCTGTTGCGTATATTTATCACAATTTTATCACAAATTTTATCATTATGCAACTACTTAATCGCATTTTTATATCGCAATGCCGACTCGCGCCTTTTGCACGATGCCGCGAACGGCAAAATATTTGTCTTTTCGTAATTTTTGAAGAGATATTTGTTTTCCGTTTTTATACGCTATTAAGTACCCTTCGCTTATACAGCCGAACTTTTCTTCTTTTATTATTTTTTCTTCGTCGCCGAAAACTTCTTCTTGCTCGGGCGGCTCTATCTCGTTTAAAATTATGCTTTTTCGAGCGTACGTTATATCGTTTTGCATTCCGTAAAAGGCAATCGAAATACAACCGTTACCCGTTTTACATACGATATAAACGTTGTGCCCCGTTAAATTTATAAATTTTAAATCGGCGGTATCGCCGCTTACCATCGCGTCAAAAGAAGGTTCTATATATCCTACTCTAAGGCTATGCGCGTGATGCTCTGAAATTTGCATACCCGAAAGCAGCGCCGCGTTATAAAGCGTTGTGCTCGCTTGACAAACTCCGCCGCCAACGCCGTCCGTAAAATCCCCTTCGAAAATTATTCGAGCACTTTTAAACCCGTTTTTTTCGGTGCGTTCACCCACCGTTTTATTGAACGAAAATTCTTCGCCGTGCTTTAACACGCTGCCGTTTATTTTTGTTGCGGCAAGTTCGATATTATGCACGCGCGGCGTGTTTTCGGCGTTAAAATAAGTGGTAAATTCAGAAAGTTTAACGCGTTCTTTTTTTAATGAATTTATAGTTGCGTTAGGTTCTTCGGTTATTATTTTCGCTTTAACGGGCAAAAAACCATTGTTTAACGAATATTCCACATCGCAACGCAACTTTTCAAAATCGATATAACAAGTGTCCGTGCCGCTAAAATAGGTAAACGGGTTATCGAAATCGCCCGTAAAAACAGCCCTTGCGTTTTGCGCTCTTTTATAAAAATTTAAACAAATTCCTTCGAGCGTTTGCTCTTTCGAGCACAAATAATAACGTTTTTTAACAACGTAATTTTCCCTTTCGTTTTTTGCTTTTTTAAGCACGTCGCATAAATTCGACGAGTAATTTATTTCGGGATACGAAAACACGTATTTTTCTTCGCCTACGTAAATTTCAAGACGCTTTTGCTTTAAATCGAAAAGATATTTATCGCGCAAAAATTTTTCCGCTTCCGATACGGTTTTACCCGTTAAATCGACACCGTCGACCATGCCGCCTAAGTAACGAAAAGGCGGTTTAAAAGCGCAAAAAACGCACCACGAATACAGACATATTAAAACGAACGCGCATTTTTTTACCATACCTTCCCTCTTTTTACAATTGCTTGCGCTCGCACGTTATACGTATCGCCACGCATACAAAAACGCTACCATTTCATATTATATTATGCCGAAAAAAGCATATATACATTCATTAAAAAGGCTGGTAAATAATGAAAACGCTGATTTTAAAAACAAAAACGGGCTCTATTTATCGAACCCGTAAAATATAGTTTTGCAACGTTTTTATTAAATTATTACAACAATTTATTTTTTAATTTTTCCGCCGATTATTCGTATTTTTTTAGCGGTTTTACCGTATAGAACCTTTTCGGTATGAGTGCACGTTAAAATCGTTTGAATACCTTCTATTTTGCTTATAAGTTTTTTACGCCGCGCCAAATCGAGTTCGCTCATAACGTCGTCTAAAATCAATACGGGATACTCGCCCGAAAGTTTTTTAAAAATTTCGACTTCTGAAAGTTTTATCGAAAGAGCCGCCGTTCTCGTTTGCCCTTGCGAGCCGTAAACGCGCGCCTCGACGCCGTTTATTAAAACTTTTATATCGTCGCGATGAGGTCCCGACGCGGTAAACCCGAGCCGAATATCTCTTTCGTAATTGTTCGAAAATTCGTTATAAAGCGCCGCCTCGCGCTCTTTTTCTGTTTTGCCGTAATCTTTTTCGCCCGAAATTTGCAAGTTTTCGGCGTTATCGGTTAAATAAGCGTGCATTTCGTTGGCAAGCGGTGCGAGCATATCGAGATATTCTTTGCGTTTTTCTACTATTATCGACGCGTAATGCGCAAGTTGCGAATCCCACACGGGCAAAGTTTCGTAAATTAAATTCACGTCTCTTTCTTTTAAAAGAGCGTTGCGCTGTTCTAAAATTTTATTGTAGCGTATAAGCGCCGTATAGTAATTTTTCGACATTTGCGAGTTAGAAACGTTTAAAAAACGACGTCTTTCGTCAGGTCCGTCTTGAATAAGCCTTAATTCGCTCGGACTGAAAAACACACTGTTGATATTACCCAAAAGGTCGGCGTTTTTAGTAATTTTTACGCCGTTTATACGAATTTCGCGCTTGTTTTCGTAAATATTCGCTTCAATTACGACCGAACCGTATCTGCTTTCGGCATCGGCTTTAATATACGCGAATTCTTCGCCCTGCAATATTAACTGCTTATCTTTTTTCGCGCGCGGCGACACGCCCGCGCATAAATAAAAAACCGCTTCGGCGCAATTGGTTTTGCCTTGGGCGTTTTTGCCGTAAAGAACGTTAAGCCCTTCGTCGAACTCGAAAAGTTCTTCTTTATAGTTTCTAAAATTTTTTAAAAATAAATTTTTTATCCGCATTGCCTAAAACACTTTATTTTAATTGCATTTTGTATTATAATAGAAAAACAAAACATTTACTGCCCGATTAGCTTTTTAGCCCGTCGGGCGATGTTTTTAAAGGATTTTTCCCTTTATTATACTATTATATCAAATTTACAAAAAAAGACAAAGTGTTTAGAGGTTTATAATGTCCGAAAATCAATTCGAACTTTTATGGCGCCCCATAAAAGAAATTTTACAAAAAATAATTTCGCCGATAGTTTACGCTACGTATATCGCAAAACTCGAACCTGTCGATATCGACGGAACTAAAATAGTTTTAAGAACGGACGCCGAAATGTTCGCTCAGTACATAGGCGCTACCCTTTCCGAAAAGATGAAAGAAGCGATTGCAAAATCGGGCACAGGCATTACCGATTTCGAACTTATAGTTGCGGGCAAAGACGAAGTTATATATTCGTCCGAGGACGACGACGATGCCGACGACGAACCTTCGATTCCTTTAAATCCTAAGTTTACTTTCGATTCGTTCGTTGCGGGAAAGAGTAACGAATTCGTATTCGCCGCGGCTATGGCGGTTGCAAAAACGCCGGGGGCGGACGATTATAACCCCCTTTACATTTACGGCGCTTCGGGACTCGGAAAAACTCACCTTTTGCAATCGATTGCAAATTACATAAACTTACATAAACCGTCGTTAAAAGTCGTTTACACCACTTGCGATAAATTCGTAAACGAACTTATCGATTCGATTCACTTAGGCAGTAAAGGCGGCAATAACAGAACGCGTCAGGCAATGTTTAGAAAACGTTACAGAGATTGCGACGTTTTGCTTTTGGACGACGTGCAGTTTTTAGCAAAAAAACAAGCGGTGCAAGAAGAACTTTTTCATACTTTTAACGAATTGAAATCGCAAAACAAGCAGGTAGTGTTTACGTCGGACGTTCCGCCCAAAGAAATAGCCACGCTCGAAGACAGATTACGTACAAGATTCGAAGGCGGTTTGATAGCAGACATTCAACCGCCCGATTTAGAAACGAAAATGGCGATTTTAAAACAAAAAGCGTATGAAAGAAAGGCTATTTTAACGCCCGACGTTACCGAATTTTTAGCCAAAGATTCAGGCACGGACGTAAGAACTTTGGAAGGAAGACTTACCAAAGTCGTGTTTGCAAGTAAATTACACGAACAACCCATTACTCTCGAACTTGCCGCAAACGCACTGAACGAAGCCGTTTCCGAAGCGGAAACCGAAACCGTAACTTCCGATAAAATAATAGCGAGCGTTTGTTCGTTCTATAAAATAGACAAAGAAAATCTTTTGGGCAAAAGCAAGAAAAAAGAACTCGTACAACCAAGACAAATTTGCGCGTATCTTATGTGCGATATAATGAATATTCCGCTCGTTTCGATAGGCGAAGCGCTCGGCGGCAGAGACCACACTACCGTTATTCATTCGCGCGAAAAAGTTTCGCATCTTTTAAAGGTGAACGACAGAATCGCGAAAGAAGTAAACGATATTAAAAATATTATTTTAAAACAATAATTTTTTAAACGCTAAAAATATTTTCTCGGTTACGCCTTTTTAATTAAAAGAGCGTAAATATATCGATAATAAAATTTTAACTCTCCCCCCCCCCTTATAAAAAGGGGGCTTGTAATTTTTTTAATGCGTTCGTTTTTATTCACAGTAAAAAAACGCAACGAACTCGGTTTGTTTTTTATGTCAGTTACTAACGAATTTTACACAACAGAATACGACGCCGTGGTTGTAGGCGCAGGTCATGCAGGATGCGAAGCGGCACTTGCACTTGCCAGAACGGGCATAAAAACGGTAATGCTTACGCTAAATCTCGACAGCATTGCTTTTATGGCGTGCAACCCTTCCATCGGCGGCACGGCGAAAGGTCATCTCGTTCGCGAAATAGACGCGTTAGGCGGCGAAATGGGCATTAACGCCGATAAAACGGCGTTGCAAATACGTATGTTAAACGTAGGAAAAGGCGCAGCGGTACAAAGTTTACGCTCGCAAGCCGATAAAAACGCTTATCATACCGAAATGAAAAAAACGCTCGAAAACACGCCGCTGCTTAGCATTTTGCAAGGCGAAGCGGTCGAAGTTTTAACCGAAAACGGAAAAGTTTGCGGCGTTAAAACGGCTATCGGCGAAATTATTACAGCCAAAGCGGTTATTCTCGCCACGGGCGTTTATTTAAAGGGCGAAGTAATCGCAGGCGAATATAAAAAAAGCGCAGGTCCTAACGGATTTGCCCCTGCAGACGAGTTAACCGATAATCTTATTTCGCTCGGATTTAACGTTCGCCGTTTTAAAACGGGAACGCCTGCGAGAGTAGACGGCAGAACGATAGACTATTCTAAATGCCAAATTCAAGAAGGCGAAACGGATATTTATCCTTTTTCGTATCTTTCAAGCGGCGTTCCGCAAAAACAAACGCCCTGCTATTTAACTTACACTAACGAAAAAACACACGAAATTATTCGCGCCAATTTACACCGCTCGCCGCTATACAGCGGAATTATAAAAGGAACGGGACCGCGCTACTGCCCTTCAATCGAAGATAAAGTAGTTCGCTTTGCCGACAAAGAAAGACATCAGATTTTTTTAGAGCCCGAGTCCGACGACACCAACGAAGTGTACGTTCAAGGAATGTCTACCTCCCTTCCGCACGACGTGCAAATAGAAATGTATCGTACTATTCCGGGGCTCGAAAACGTAAAAATAATGCGCTACGCTTACGCGATAGAATACGATTGCATAGACACGCTCGACGTTTTTCCCACTCTCGAATTTAAAAAGGTAGAAAATCTTTACACCGCAGGACAAATAAACGGAACGAGCGGTTACGAAGAAGCGGCAGCGCAAGGACTTATAGCAGGACTTAACGCATCGCTTAAACTGCGCGGCGAAAAACCGCTTATATTAAGACGCGACGAGGCGTATATCGGCGTTTTAATAGACGATTTGGTAACCAAAGGCACAAACGAGCCCTATCGTATGATGACTTCGAGAGCGGAACACCGCATACATTTAAGACAGGACAACGCAGATTTCAGACTTTGCGAAAAAGGCTACGCGGCAGGCTTGGTAACAAAGGAAAGATATAAGGCGTTTCTTATAAGAAAACAAGCGGTAGCCGAAATTTTAAACGAACTTAACACGCGCGTATCGCCTAAGGACGCCAACGATTTTATTAAAGAATTCGGGTTCGGCGAACTGTTCGGCGGCGTAAGTTTTGCGGATATGATAAGACGAGCGATACCGCTCGACGCAATTCGTAACAAATTCGGAATTTTACAAGGACGCAAAACGGACGATATCGAAACCGCTTGCATTACCGTAAAGTACGAAGGATATTTAAAACGCGGCTTAGAACAAATCGAAAAAGCGAAAAAACTCGAAGATAAAAAACTTCCCGATGATATCGACTACGAAAAAATAGAAGGATTAAGACTCGAAGCAAGACAAAAATTAAACAAAATTCGCCCCGAAAACTTAGGGCAAGCGGGTAGAATTTCGGGTGTTAACCCTGCCGATATAGCGGTTTTGATGGTTTACCTTTCTTTAAACGAAAAATAAATAAACTTTACACGTTCGAGCGT
>CAYTNZ010000006.1:0-13307 GCA_964439285.1 uncultured Clostridia bacterium
CATAATAATTTAAATCTCTTCAAAATCTTCTTGCCGAAGCGCCCAAGCACGCGGCACGTACAAATAATTAAACAGCGCCACCGCGAACTTATCCGTCATAGACGATAAATAATCGCAAATGACCTGCTCGGTTGAATTATTTTCTAACAAGCCTTTGTAGAACGAAGGCAATTTATCTTTGTTTTTTGTAAAATAATCGAACATACCCGAAAGCATTCTATTCGCTCGTTCTTCTTCGATTTTGGTAAGTTCGGTAATATAAACGTTTTCGAACATAAACGAACGCAAATTTTCGAGCGCTTGCATTTCTTTTTCACCTAAAACGACGTCTTTTTTGCCTACGCTGTTTTTGTAAATAGACGTAATCATCGTATTTATGCGTTCTCTCGAAGAATTGCCTAAAACGGCAATTTCTTCTTTCGGCAAATTTTCGGCTTTTAAAACGCCTGCGCGAATCGCGTCTTCTATATCGTGGTTTACGTATGCGATTCTATCGGATAAAGAAACCACTTTCCCTTCGAGAGTATGTGGATTTCCGCTTTTTTTATGGTTGAAAATCCCGTCGCGAACTTCGTAAGTTAAATTAAGCCCTTTGCCGTCTTTTTCTAAAAGGTCTACAACTCTTAACGATTGCTCGTTATGTGCAAAGCCGTTAGGGTTTAATTTATTTAAAACGCGCTCGCCTGCGTGTCCGAACGGAGTATGCCCTAAATCGTGCCCCATAGCGATTGCCTCGGTTAAATCTTCGTTTAAAGAAAGGCATCTCGAAATAGAGCGTGCGATTTGCGACACGTCAATAGTATGCGTAAGCCGCGTTCTAAAATGGTCGCCTTCGGGCGAAAAGAATACCTGTGTTTTGTTTTTAAGTCGTAAAAACGCTTTGGAATAAATAATCCTGTCTCTGTCGCGCTGAAAATCGGTGCGCATATTGCACGGTTCTTCTTCTCGCTGTCTGCCTTTAGTATCTTTCGATTTGCACGCGTACGGAGAAAAAAACTCGTCTTCCATTTTATACATTCTTTCTTTTATGCCGCAGGTTTCCATAATTCCCCTTATAATAAAAAACTCGTTACTTTACGTTTTCTTATATATAAATTCGACATAAAATAAAAAAAATCCTTTTTTTAAAGGAATTTTTTTTAAAATTTTTACGATTTTTCAATTTTATATTAAATATCCGCCGTTAACGCGAAGTACTTCGCCTGTAATATAGCGATTTTTAGCCAAAAACAAAACGCTGTCTGCAATCTCGCAACTTAAAGCGCATCTTCCGAGCGGAATTTGCGAAACAAAATCTAAAAGCTCGTCGCTCGACAAACGCGCGTTCATTTGAGTATCCACTATCCCTGCCGAAACGCAATTCACAGTTATATTTGAAGGCGCGAGTTCTTTGGCAAGCGCCTTACTCATACCGATTAGCGCCGCTTTCGACGCGGAATACGCGACTTCTAAACTTCCGCCCGTTTCGCCCCAAATAGACGATATGTTTACAATACTTCCGCCACCGCGTTTTTTCATTTTTTCGACTGCATAGCGAGAACATAAAAACGCGCCTTCGGTATTTACCGAAAATATTTTTTTCCAATCGTCAAGCGAGGTATCCGAAAATTCTTTATATAAAGAAATCCCCGCGTTATTTACTAAAACTTCGAGCGAAAAAACGCTTTCAATCATCTCTTTAACGCTATTTTCGTCGGAAACGTCAACTTTATAAACCAACGGTTCTTTATTTTCGCGTCTTATAAGTTCGGCGGTCTCTTTTGCGCCTTGCTCGTCTTTCGAATAACAAAAAGCGACGTCGTACCCCGCCTTTGCAAATTTTACGGCAATAGTCCTGCCGATTCCGCGCGAAGCGCCTGTAATTAAAGCCGTACTCATTATTACCCCTTTAAACGAGATTAAAACGCTCTGTTATTTTTTTTGCGACTTCTTCTATCGTCAATTCGTCGGTATCTATTATATAATCGGCGCAAGCCGCATAAACGGGCGTGCGCGTACGCAAAAGTTCGTCTATTTTGCCGCGGGCATCTACTTTTAAAAGAGGTCTTACATTTCCCGTATGTCCCACTCTTTTATAAATGGTATCGCCGCTTGCGCGCAAAAACACTATTTTTCCGTTCTTTTTAAAAATTTCGACGTTTTCAGCCTTCAACATACAACCGCCGCCGGTAGACACGATTAACCCGTCTTGCTCGGATACTTTTTTTACAATTTCGGTTTCTAACGTTCTAAAATACGTTTCTCCGTATTTTTCGAAAATATCCGAAATTTTGCCGTACTTTTCGACAACCATTTCGTCGGTATCAACCCTGCGCATTTTAGTTATTTTAGAAAGTTCTATTCCGATTGTGGTTTTTCCCGCGCCCATCATTCCGCAAAGAATTATGTTCATAAAAGAAAACTCTCCGCGGCGAGCAAATAACTATTTTTCCCGAAGCCGAGAATCGTTCCCTTACAAACTTCGCTTATTACCGATTTATGCCTAAATTCTTCTCTTGCGTGTACGTTCGACATATGCACTTCTACCACGGGAATTTGAACGCTCGCTATCGCGTCGCGAATGGCATAACTGTAATGAGTGAACGCGCCTGCGTTTAAAATAATTCCGTCGGCATCGCTCTCTTGTATTTTAGAGCATAATTCGCCCTCGATATTGCTTTGAAAAAACTCGCACGTTGCACCTTTGCTTTCGATAAACTCTTTTATTCGAGCGTTTATCTCGTCCAAAGTTTCGCTGCCGTAAACGCCTTTTTCGCGGCGCCCCGTCATATTAAGATTAACCCCGTTTATTATAAGCAATTTCATAAAACGTTCTCCTTACCTTTTTTATACGCGTCAAAAAGCGTTTTTGCCTCGTCGGAATTTTGCTCTCTGTTTAAATAGATACAATCGGCGTAATACGCTTGATAAAAAAGCATACCCTCGCCGTTTATTATTCGTTTGCCTATCCTTTCGGCTATACGCAAAAACTCGCTCTTTTCGGGCTCGTAAATTAAATCGACGGCAACCTTACACCCCTTTAAAATATCTTCGCCGACGGGCGATATTCCTTCGGTTTTATGCATTCCTACACCGGTTACGTTTATTATCATATAATATTCACTAAAAGCGAGATTATCGAGCGGTTTAAAATTACCGAACTCTTTATATACGTTTTCGATATTTTGCGTGTTTAAATCGTACACCGAAACTGCCGCGCCCGCGTCGATAAGTTTTTTTATAACGCTTCTGCCCGCTCCGCCCGCGCCGAGAACGAGTACCTTTTTACCTTTAACTTGGATAGCGTTGTTTTTTAACAGCAACATAAACCCTTCGCCGTCGGTATTGTAACCTATGCCGTTTTTAACTGTATTTACCGCGCCGAAAGTTTTAGCGTCGCCCTTTATCTCTTTTAAATATTCCATAACGGTCAATTTATAAGGTATTGTTACGTTAAAAGCATCTTTTTCGGAAAGAAGATAGTTAACCCTTTCATCGAAATTTTCCGCTGCCACCGACAAGAGTTCGTAATCGCAATCAACCCCCAACCCGTTTAAAATAAACGAGTGCATTTTTCCGCTCAACGATTTAGAAACGTCTTTTCCCACAACCGCAAGTTTTAACATACTTTTTCTCCTGCATCAATTATTTTCGAGCATTTTATAAAAATTAGGAAAAGAAATATTAACGCATTCGGCGTCTATAATCTCGCCGCCGTTTTCGCTCGCACTCAAACCGATTGCGGCAGACATTGCGATGCGGTGGTCGCCGTACGAATTAACTTTTCCGCCTTTAAGAGATTTTTTGCCTTTTATTATAAACCCGTCAGAAGTTGCAATTGCGTCGCCGCCTAAATTATTAATCATTTCGACGGTCGTGTCAATGCGATTGCTCTCTTTAACCTTTAATTCTTCCGCACCGGAAATTACGCTTTCACCATCGGCAAACGCGCACAATATCGCTATTATCGGAAGTTCGTCTATTAAAGAAGGCATTATATCCGAATTAAGTTTTATCCCTTTCATATCCGATTTTTCTACGATAATGTCTGCGACGGGCTCGCCGCAAACAGACTGTTCATTTTCGAGCCTGTACTTTATTCCTAAAAAATCGAATGCTTTCAATATACCCGTACGAGTGGGATTTATACCTACTCTTTTCGACGTGGTTTTTCCTGTAAGAGCGCCGAGCGCCATAAAATACGCAGCGCTCGAAATATCGGCAGGAACGTCTACGTCAACCGCTTTAAGCGAACTTTTTTTTACGCGAACGATATTATTTTCTATTTTAATATCCGCGCCCATAGCGGCAAGCATACGTTCGGTATGGTCGCGTGATTTAACGGGTTCGGTTATAACCGTTTCGCCGTCTGCGCCGAGCCCCGCCAATATCAACGCGCTCTTTACCTGTGCACTCGCAACATTCGTATTTATATCGGCGCCTTTTAAATTAGATGAAATTATTTTAAGCGGTGCTTTTCCGCAAGTAGTTTCAATTGTCGCGCCTAAAAGCGACAAGGGATTTGCAACCCTGTTCATAGGGCGAGAAGATAACGAAGTATCGCCTATCAGCGTGGCGTTTACGCGTTTTCCCGCGATAAGTCCGCATAAAAGGCGCATTGTAGTTCCGCTGTTTCCGCAATTACAAACAACGTTATCGTTAAACTTAGGCGCACCTTCTATATAAAAAGTATTGCCGTCGCGTTCTATTTTCGCCCCCAAAGCGCGCATACATTCCGTTGTAGACAAACAATCTTCGCCTATTAAAGCGTTTACTATAGTAGCCTTTCCTTTCGCCGCCGAATTAAACATAATCGCGCGATGAGTTATCGATTTATCGCCTGGGATTTCGTAAATTTTTGAAAGGCGTTTTACGGGTTTAATTATCATAACTCTCCCCCGTTTATTTTAACCAAATAATCCGCATACACGCTTACGGGAAGCGTAAGTTCAAAGTACTCGCCCTTAAATTTAGGAACTATTAACGAAACGTTGTCTTTTTTTTCGTTCTTTTTATCTAAAAGCGCGCTTTTTGCCGCATTTTCGATTTTTTCGTATTCGGGCACGGTTTTAATAACGCGGCGCACCAATTCTATAATTTCGTCGCAATACTCTTTACTGCATACCTTTTGTAAATACGCGATTTTACTCTCGAAATACATTCCTATTAAAACGTACTCGCCGTGAGAAAGTTTGCCGTAATTTAATTCTAACGTATGCGCGGTGGTATGCCCCATATTAAGACATTTTCTAAGCCCCGTCGTTTCGTGCTCGTCCTTTTCTACCACGCTCGCTTTAAAACGAATACAAGGTTCTATTAATTTTTCTATAAAATCGATATCGGCAAGTCTTTTACGTTTTTTTACCATATCGTAAATTTTCGTATCGAGCGTTGCGGTCTTTATAATTTCGCCCAAGCCGCAACGTATTTCGCGTTTAGGCAAAGTACGTAAAAACATAGAATCGCATATAACGTACTCGGGCTGATAAAAACTGCCTACGATATTTTTATATCCCTTATAATCGATAGCGGTTTTACCGCCTACGGAACTGTCTACCTGCGCAAGTAACGTGGTAGGAATTTGCACTATATGCGTTCCGCGCATATAAACTGACGCGGCAAATCCGCCTACGTCGCCCACAACTCCGCCGCCTAAAGCAACGAAAGTGGTTTTTCGGTTACATCCGCTTTCGACCATTTTATCGAGAACGGAAAAAAGCGTTTTTTGATTTTTATTCTTTTCGCCAGCCGGCATAACGAATACGGTTGCCGACGAAAAATATTTTTTAATAAAATCGGCGTAAATTTTAGCAACGTTCGAATCGGTTAAAACAAAAATGTCTTTTCCCGATAAAATTTCAAAATACGCCGCATCGAACGCGTTTTGTCCGCAATATACCACACTTTTACGCGATTGTGTATTAATTTCGATTTTTTGCATATGTTAAGTCCTTTTAAGGCAATCTTTGATAACGTTCTTTGATTTCGCGCATATTATCTCCGCCCAAACGCTCTGAAATTTTTTGCGCGAGAGCAAAACACACGACGCTTTCCACTATAACTTCGCAAGCGGATACGGCAACCACGTCGCTACGTTCCGTAGCCGCTCTGCACAAATCTTTAGTTTCGAAATCTACCGTATTAAGCCCCTGCATTAAAGTCGGAATAGGTTTCATCGCAGCGCGAAGTATAATTTCTTCGCCGTTAGACATACCGCCCTCGATACCGCCTGCGTTGTTGGTTTTTCTAAGATATTTACCGTTTTCGTAATAAATTTCGTCGTGAACTTTAGACCCCAAGCGTTTTGCGCATTCGAAGCCGAGCCCGACTTCGACGCCTTTTATAGCCTGAACGCTCATAACTGCGCCGCAAAGATGCGCGTCGAGTTTATCGGCGTAAGTCATACAACTGCCGAAGCCGCTTTTTACGCCTCTTACTCTTATTTCGATAATACCGCCTGCCGTATCGCCTTTTTCTCTTATTTCGTCAATGCGTTTTTTGGCGTGTTCGCAAAGCAGTTTATCGGGCATAAACAATTCGTTTTCTTTTACGTTTACGAGTTCGTCGAAAGTATAATCTTTTTCGTCGCAAACGCTTTCTACTCTTTTAACAAATCCGCGAACTTCTATACCGAGTTCTTTAAGATACGCCCTTGCAACACTGCCGGCGGCAACTCTTACGGCGGTTTCTCTTGCAGAAGCGCGCTCTAAAACGTTACGCGCGTCGGTATGCTCGTACTTTAAAATACCCGATAAATCGGCGTGTCCCGGGCGAACTTTCGTTAAACGTTTTTGAGTGGTATCCGCGCCGTAAGGCGACATAAACTCTTTCCAATTCGAATAGTCTTTGTTTTTTACCTGCAAGCATACGGGGCTGCCCAAAGTCAAACGATTGCGAACACCCGATAATATCTCCGCTTTATCCGTTTCTATTTTTTGTCTTGCCCCTCTGCCGTATCCGCTTTGACGCAATGCGAGCCAATAATTAATTTCGTCTATGTCGATTTCGAGATTAGAAGGCAATCCTTCGATTATCGCGACAAGGCTGTTACCGTGCGATTCGCCGCTCGTCGTTAATTTTATCATCGTATATAAACTCCGAAAAAGTTTTTTTATTATATAATATCGTTTTTATTTGTTTTGCGGTTTGATAACTTTTTTCGCCGTTTTCGTTTACTCTTATAACTATACTGCCCTGCTCGTCGGTACGATAAATTTTGCAATCGGGATTGCAACTTATAAGCCTTCCTATAACCGAAGGCGAAGGATGCCCGTACAAATTATCTATTCCGACACCGATAAGCGCAACGTCGGGTGCAGTCAATTCGACGAATTTTTGAGTGGTAGAGCTTGAACTTCCGTGATGCGATACTTTTAAAACGTCGATATTTTGTAAATTAGGAACGAGCGTCCGTTTTTTACCGTTTACGTATACGGGCAACGAATACGCCTCACTTCCCAACACGTCGTAACGATAACAAATGTCGTTTTCTACGTTTTCGCTTATATCGCCCGTAAACAAAAAGCGCGTACCTGCATATTCTAAATACAACACAGCCGAAATATCGTTAACTTCGCCGTCCGTTACTTTATCGTCGTCGAGTTTTTGATAAAAACTACCCTCGAATTCGTGCGATAGCGGCGATAAAATCATCGCATAATAAAAATTTTCGTTGTCTTCGGGATAAATTGCCGAAAACGTTTGCGATATTTTTACTTTAGTGCCGTTTTTAGCCGCTTGTTTTACTTTTGACGTGAATCTAAAATACGCGTCGTTTATCTTTTCGTTAGGACAATACGGCATAAAAATTTCATTCGCGCCGTAAAGCGACAAAACGTCGTCTAAACCTCCGCAATGGTCGGTATCGGGATGAGTTAACATTAAATAATCGAACGTTTTTATTTTTAAAGCGCGGATATATCTTAATAGATATGTACAATCTTCTCCGCCGCTGTCTATAAGCATTGTTTTTCCGTCGGGGAATTCTATAATAGTCGCGTCGCCTTGTCCCACGTCGATAAAATGCACTACGAGTTCGCCGTTTGCCCGTTTTTCCACGTTCGGATTTGATACGAGTACCGACAAATATTTAAAAGGGAAAACGTACGCGTTTATAATAAGCAAAGCGATAAGTACGATAAAAGCGCAAAACGCCGCGGATATTACTATAATAAGACGTTTTTTCTTTTTTGTTTTACGCTTGTCGCTTGCCGTTCTCATCTTAAGTATGCCTTCCCCTTTGTCTAATTAACGAGCGTCAATATTTCTTCTTTGTGCGCCATCGCGCAATCGTAACCGAGTTCGTACATATCTTCGGTTTTTAAAACGTCGGTAGCCATATACCCTTCGAGTTGCGGCGTCAATAAAATATCGCAACTTTTAAAACCTTGTTGTTCCAAAGTTATAACCTTGCCCGAAGAAGTTAAAAAATCGGTCGTTTTACCGCTACTATATCGCGAAAGCGCAACGCCTATTACGACGTCTGCCCCCATATTTTTCACCACGTCGGCAGGTACAGCGTTTACGAAAGCGCCGTCGACGAGAAAAGAATCGTTTATTTTTACCGATTTAAAAAACGGCGGCATCGCGCTCGAAGCCATAAGAGCGTCGATAAGATTTCCCTCTTTTATCACCGCTTGCGCGCCGTTTAAAGTATCGGTAGCGACTGCCGCGAACGGTTTTTTCAAATCTAAAAAATCTTCGGTGCCAAGCGCATCGTATATTATCTTTTTTACGGGATTAAAAGTTCCGCCCATAAGCAGCGATATGGCTATATTTTTATAATCGAGTCTTTTTATAAGTTCGCTCGTGTCTGTAACGGAATATCCTTTCGAATACATCGCGCCCACTATACTTCCTATAGAAGTTCCTGCAACCACGTCGAATTCTATACCGAATTCTTCAAAGGCTTTTAACGCACCGAGATGCGCCATTCCTTTCGCGCCGCCGCTACCGAGTGCAAGTCCTATTTTTTTTCTTTTTCTTAATTTAAAAAACATATTAACGATTCAAGTACCTTATTACGCTCGCAAGTTCGCCGTCGGTTTCTATAAAAGCGTTATACACTTCGGCAAGCGAGCCGTTTTCGGCTAAATATTTTTTTATTGTAGAAATGTTTTTAATATCGCTCGGAAGCAATAAACAATCGAGCGCGTAATTATACGAATTTATAAAATCGATTGGCGGAAAAACGCGTTGTTCGAAAATAGAACGAGAAAGATAAATTTCCATATTGGCAGCGCGTTTTAACTCTCTGTATACGGCAAGCGACTCATCGTCGTCATCCGTTCTGATTGTAGCGATTACGGTAACCGAACCGCCGCCGTCGGTATTTCTCGCAACGGCTAAAAGTTTTTTTATCTCTGCCGTAGAAAAATCTTTTTTATCGAACAAAGCAGCGTATGCGCAAGCAAGGTCGCCTATTCCGTCTACGAACAGAATAACGTCTTTTCCGTTTTCAGCAAGTCTTTTTGCGTTTTCGAACGCAAGATTTGCAATTTGTACTTGCAATGCGGGCGAATCACTGAAAGACGTTGCAAAAAGTTCAACCCTTGCCATATTTTTAAAAGAAGTGATTTCTTCCGGACGAACCGCGTTTAAAAGCACCGATATCGAAAGTTTAGTCTCGCCTTCTATCAACGAATAAACCATACGTTTGATAAGTTCGCTCTTTCCCGAAAAAGACGGTGCGGAAATCAACGTTCTTTGTCCTTTTCCGACAGGAATTATCGAATCTACGGCTTTAAGCCTGATATCGCCTTTTGAAAAATCGATTTTTTCGTTAACGTAGCAAGGAGTAAAATCGTCGAAATCAGAGCGTTTTTGACAATTTTTAACGTCCGCCGCGTTTATGCTTATAATTTCGCCGACGAAAACACCGCCGTCGCCGTTTTCGTCGCAATAAGCGTTTATTTTATCGCCGCAACGCAAATTGCAAGAATTTACGATAAATTCGGGTATTATTATACGAGTATACGACAAACCTTGCCGCGTGATTAAAAAAGCGTTTCCGTTATTATCGAAATCGACGAAGCCGCACGCGACGTTGTCGCTGCCGTAACCGCGCTGAATACTTTTTTTACCGTCTTCCCATACGATACCGCTTATCTCTTGCTCGTAATCGTATGCATCTTCCGCTTTTATTTTCGCCACGATTGCATCAACCGCTTCGAGTTGTTCTTTTTTCGCTTCAGATTTAGGCGGAGCGCCTTTACCCAAAGAGTTGCCGTTTCCTTTCGAAACGAGCGGAACGGCACCGGAACACGCCGCTACGATACGGTCTATTATACCTTCTTTTTGCCCCGACGTAGGTGCAACCGCACCCTTTGCCCTTGCGATGTTTCGCACGTCGTGTATAGACAAAGTATTAAGATACGTACGCAACTTTTCGTATTTTTTCATAACGGCGGTCAAATCTTTTTCGCCCGACATCTCTATTATTTCGATTGTATCGTGCGCCAATGCCGAATCGTCTATTTTTACGAATTTATCTACTCGAATAATTTTTTTATCTTCGTTAAGTTTTAAAAACGCATTCACGTCGTCTATATCGAGCGTACACGTTTTTTGTTTGTAATGCATAGGAATTACGATTTTAGGCATAATTTTTTCAATCCATTCGGTTGCGCCGTCGGCATCGACGGTATACGTTCCGCCCACCGGAATAAAAAGAACGTCTACTTTTCCTATTTTTTTAAGTAAACTTTCGTTTGCTCTTTCGCCTATATCGCCCATATGGCACAAAGTAATTCCGCAATACTCGAATTTATAAATAACGTTGCCGCCGCGCAAAGCGCCGCTTTTTTCGTCGTGAAAACTGTCTACGCCCGTTATTTTTAAAATTTTATCGCCGAACTTAAAAGAATACTCGCCGCTGTTTTCGATAAATTGAAAACTTTCAATCTTTTTTGTGCAATAATGGTCGTAATGCTTATGACTGCAAGTTAAAATATCCGCCTTGTTCCTTTTCATTTCGTATCCGATTTTCGTAAACGGATCGCAAATTAAAGAAACGTTATCGTCGAATTCTATTTTAAAGCAAGCGTGTCCTAAATAATTGATTTTCATATTTTCACCCCGTCTTTTATTTTAACAGCCGATATACTCGTTTTATGTTTCGTCTTTTCCCCCGCAACAATTAAAAAATACCTTACGAACACTATTATATAATCGGCATTAAATTCAATATGCACGTTTTCGGCACGAATTTCGACGTTAATTTCTCCGTAAGGAGTTTTTATTACGCCGCTTTTTCGTTTACCTTTTTCGAAATCGAATCGGTAATTAATTTCGCCTTCTCTTATAAGAGTAAGTCCGCCGCCGTTAATTACTCTAAAAAGCGCGCCGTCGGCTTGAAATTTAATTTCGAAATTTTTATCGCTACACGAATACTCCCCGACCCCGTCGAATTTTTCCGTTTCGCCGTCGGTTTCGGTACACAAAACCACACGCGCTTTTTCCACTACGTTACCGCCTTGATTTTTTCTTTGTTTTTAGTTTTTGCCAAAATAAATTTTTAACCGATTTCATTATATCACATATTTATATTTTTGTAAAATATTTTATCGATTTTTTTACATTCGCATCGCAAGCGCACGAATTTTGTCGAAATTTTAAGCGTTAAAAAAATTTATATTTTTTGTTTATCTAATTGAATTTTGCGTTCGCGACCGTCTTTTAACAACAATTGCAAAGTTTTTTCGTCTTTTTCTTTCAATGCCTTTTCGTATTGCTGCAAATTTTTAATTAAAGTCGAAAGTTCGTTTTCGAGCTTATCGCAATTATAAATAAAAAGTTTAGTCCAAAGTTTTTCGTCTACGCCGGCAATTCTCGTCATATCTTGAAAAGAGCCGCCCGTATAGCCGTTATATCCGTCGGCGGTATCGCTTTTAACGTATGCGTTGCTGACAATATGCGCAAGTTGCGACGTGTACGCAATCTTCGAATCGTGATAATCGCTGCCGCACTTTATAATAGTAGTAAAGCCCATAGCGATACTCAAATTTTTTATAGTACAAACGGCGCAATTATCCGTTTTTTCGTGTTCTACGATAATCATACTCGCATTTTTAAAAAGTTCGGCGCTTGAATTTTCAATTCCCGAAACGGCTTTGCCTGCCATAGGATGACACCCCACGTAACGAAAATTGCGCGACTTTTTATAAACTTCGTTTTCAATAATGCCCTTAACGCCGCAAATATCGGCAACGACCGCTCCGTCTTTAAAAGCGTTTTTATTTATAAACGAAATAGCGGCATCGGGAGAAAGAGCGACAAAGACCACATCGTAACTTATAAAATCTGAAACAGCGTTTTCTATAATTTTATTTTCGACGGCATAACAAAGCACTTGTTCTTTATCGTATCCGTCAACTTTATATCCTGCCGCGTTTAATGCCTTAGCCATCGAACCGCCTATAAGACCTAATCCCGCGATTGCAATTTTCATAGTTCACCTCTAATAAACAAAAAAGACTTTGCGGAATATACAAAGCCCCTTTATTTCTGCATTATAAATATTATAAATATTTAAAGCGTTTATGTCAAGAGATTTTATAAAAAACGCCCGTGCGACACGCCCGTTTCACTCGACTTTTATTTTCCTTTGTGCTAAAATGATTAAGTATTATAAATTTTTACGAGGTATTAACCATATGGTTCAATCCAGAACACACAACTGTAACGAACTCAACGAAAACAACGTCGGAGAAAAAGTACGTATCGTAGGTTGGATGCAAAATTTGAGAGAAGTCAGCAACAACCTTGCTTTTTTGGTTTTAAGAGATTTTTACGGTATCACTCAGGTAGTAATAGAAGACGCCGAAACGCTTGCAAAAGTACGCTCGGTAAAGAGAGAATCTACGTTAGCCGTTGAAGGCGTCGTTCGCCTTAGAAGCAGCGTAAACCCCAACATCCCTACTGGAAAAATCGAAATCGTGCCCGAAAAGATAGAAATTTTAGGCATATGCACCGAAAATTTGCCTTTCGAAATAGAAAAATCTTTAGACGTATCCGAAGATATGCGTCTTTCGTACAGATTTTTAGATTTACGAAATCCCAAAGTTAAAAATAAAATAATTTTGCGTTCTAAAATAGTGGCTGCGTTAAGAAAGGCAATGACAGACGAAGGTTTTATCGAAATAACCACGCCTATTCTTACCTGCTCGTCCCCCGAAGGCGCGCGCGACTATCTCGTGCCCAGCAGACTTTATCCCGGAAAATTTTACGCACTTCCGCAAGCGCCCCAACAATTTAAACAATTGCTTATGGCGTCGGGATTCGACCGTTATTTTCAAATAGCGCCTTGCTTTAGAGACGAAGACGCGAGA
>CAYTNZ010000007.1:0-13056 GCA_964439285.1 uncultured Clostridia bacterium
CATTTGACGAAAAAAACTTCTTATTATTTAAATTTAATAAATTTCGATTTCGGGTTCTTTCAAAAGACCTTGAGGAATAAGACAATAATTCGAAGTATACTCATCGCCAGTTACAGTAAACGTTTCGGGACCGTACGCACCGCTGTATATCGATGCTAAATGCAACGGACCGAAAGTATTTCTGCGCGTTAACACGACGTCTATTTTAAGTTCGCTCTTACAATCGAACGCCTTGCTTTTATATGGTGCAAATGCAATATATTCGCTATAATCTTTGTCGTAAACTTTACTTACCGCACCGAAACAATCGGCAAGTTTTACACTTACGCGTTCGCCACTAATTCCCGTTTTATACGTTATCGTTCCGCTGTAAAAGGGCAAACCTTGATTAGTTACGTCGCCTACGCAAAGCGTTTCGGGAAGTTTACAAACAGTAGTTTTTCTGCCGTTTACCGAAACACCGAACTCGCCCATAATATAAACGCATTCGAGATTTAACGTATCGTCGTATTTTGCGGTAATCGTAATTTCGTTTTCGCCCTTTTTAAGCATATTAACAGGCAACACATACTCGTCAAAACACGTATCTATCCAATGCCCTACAATCTCATTGTTAAGCATTTTTCCGTTTACTTTTATAGTCCAACGCGAGCCTTGCTCGATAACGAAAGTCATATCTTTTTCGGGAAGGCACTCTACCCCGAAACAATATTTCAAACAAATTTCGTTCGCGCCCGCTTTTGTTTTTGCCAATCCGTATTTTTCTCTATACCAAGGTTGAATCATCTCGCCGCCGCGATACGTCATACCGAGTTTTTCTCGAATTTTTCTGTCTATTTGCAAAATTTCGTTTTCTTCGCTATCTTCTACGCCGTTCAAAGAATAGGTTGCCAAATCGAGCGGCAAAATATTTTTTTCGTTTAATTCGTATTCGAACGGACCTTTAAGAGTAACGCTCTTTTTTGTTTTTTCGATTTTTTGTTTAGGCAATATTTTATCGCCTTTAAAAACTCTAAAAACGCGACATTCGCCCGCCGCGAATTTTACGGGCAATTCTTTAACGTTTTCGGCAATGCCGAATTCTTCGTCGGCGTCCATTTTTATTTCTTCTATATTATATTCTTCGTTTAATTTAAGCGTAAGATTTTCTTTTGCGCAATCTCTGTCTTCGTTAAGACAAACGATATAATATTTATCGCCGTCTTTACGAACGGTTGTAATAATTTCAGAAGAATTTATCTCGAAAAAACGTTGCTTTTTAAGATATTGTAAAACTTGTTCGCGTTCCAAATCGATTTTGGCACACTTATTTAATAGCGACGACGAGATTTGCGTCTTTTGCACGTCGATATACTGCGGAATATCTCCGGCAAATACTACGTCGCCGCCCGCATCTACGAACTCTTCAAGCATTTTAACGGTGGTAGAACGTATATTATCTAATCCGCTTACGACAACCGTCGTATATTTCGATTTACCTACGATAAGAGTCGCCTTTCCGTCAATGATATCAACGCTGTAATGACGTCTTAAGATATCTTCGTCGCCGTAATCGAAATCTACTTGCCCCGTCGTTAAAATTTTAAAAAGTTTTAAATAATTTTCTTCAAGACGAATTGTTTCGGGATATTTTAAAGTAAATATATTTTGCCATTCGGAACGTACGTACATCCACATACTCTCTACGGGATTTATAACGAGCGTTGAGCAAAGCGGCACGCCACAACTTGTAACTTCACCCAAACGCGCAAAAAAATCTTCTATATAAGAATAATCTTTATACCACCCCGATTGATAAAAAATACTTGCGGGATAGTCGCGTTTTGCTTCGCCTTTCATCGTATACCAACTAAGATGATGACAACGCATATTAATTCCGAGCAAAGTTTGCCAAGCGCCTACGTCGCGATGACTTCTGAAATTCATTTGCCAACCGGTGCATCCGTAAAGTTCGCTTAAAACGAAAGGCTGTCCGGTTTGACGCGCCACCGACTGTACTTGTTTGGCAACGTAATAAGCGCGATTGCCTTCGGTGAGAATATCAACCCCAGGGTATCCCATATGTTCGTAATAACGCTGTACACTACCCGAAAAAACAGTTTGAATCGCAAGGCTGTCTTCGTGCAAAATATGTCCCGTTACTATAAGATTGTTCGCTTTACACCATTCGTTATAAGGAATGGCAAAATTATCTAAAAACAGTTGCTGTAACGATTCAATATAATAATACGCGGTAGGATTTACTTTACTTCCTTTTTTAAGATAATAAAGTTCGGGAAGTTTATCTTGCAAATTTTCGCCGCAAACTTTTTTATACCGTTCGAAAAGTTCGTAAGTGTAAGGCATCATATTGAAACGGTTTTTATTCTGTTGACCGAAACCGTTTAAAATCGCGCCGCGATGCGGTTCGTCCGTAAATATACCGAGCAAGGTTTTGCCGAACAAATCCCCGCATTTTTCTTTATACAATTCGTGAGTAGCCTTAATAAAAGCGTCGGTTGCAGCACGGTTCATCGTGTCGATATACGTATAACCGTTATAAAATTCTTGCGGTGCCATATGCTCGATAAGGAATTTTTTAACGACGTACCCGTCTTTCTCGCGCTCGCCTTCGTTAATTTTATAATAATCGACGATAGCATTATCGACATCGAATTTTATTGCAAATCTTCCGAGTTCGCCTTCGATATATCCGTCGCCGAATGGTTCTTCGTCGCCGTTATACATCGAAATTGCCTTTTGCTGATATTCAAGCGTTTTAGTAACTTCGCCGCCAACCGTTCCGGACGGCCATCTATCCTCGTCGTAAAGCCAAGCAGACATTCCGAGTTTTTCAGCTTCTTCGGTGGCTGCGCGAATAAGTTCGAACCACTCTTTACCGAGATATTCCGTTGCAAGCCCCGTACGGCTATGCATAAAAAAACCGCCGAAGCCCATCTTTTTTAAAACGTGAACCTGACGTATAATTTCGTCTTTTTCGAGTTTTCCGTTCCAACTCCAAAAAGGTAATCCTCTGTAAATATTTTTAGGCTGCATAATAAATAATCTCCTGTAAGTAAAAGTATTGCGGCACTTATAGCCCGATTTACATTAAAACGCTAATGTTTTTTCGCAATTAATTATACAACACGCACCATAAATTAGTCAACGCTTTTAAGTGTTTATTACGACTATAAGACAAAAAGAACAAAAACGCAAAAAAATTTTTCGCGTTTTTGCTCTTTTATATATGGAATTTAAAACTTATAAAAAACTATAACGCCGCTTCGTTTAAATCAAAAAGATTAAAGCACATATTTTCACGACGCACCTAAAATATTATTTTATAGGGTTTGCCAACTCGAATTGCCGTTCGAGCAGCAGCGGCAACAACAGTTCAACGCATATTGGCGATTGTAATAATCGGAATTTCCGCAAACGTTGCAACCGTTTCTTGAACAGTTGCCATAGCCGCAAGACGAGCAACGACAGCCGCAACTTGAGCATCCGCAACCGTTTCGTCCACCGTCGTTGTTTTGATTGCAAGAAGAACAACCGCACGAACAGTTACTACTATTATTCGAACAGCAACAATTGCCACACGTCGCATAAGAGAAAAGCAATAAATACAATAAACACATAGTATTATCTCCTTTTGTATATATAAAGACACTTGCCTTCTCTACATATTATGCAAAACAAATCATTTTGGATATAAAAACACCCCCAATATTATAACTTTCGAGACGCGTTTTTATTTAACGTTTAATTAAAAACGTCAATTTATTTATTCATTTCGTTTACTATATGTTCTGCGTACAATCCCGCAATATTTACACCCGTAACCTTTTCGGCCTCGTTAAAAAAAGCGTTAGAATTAACTTCGCAAACGACAGGTTCGCCGTTTCCGCCGTCTAAAATATCTATTCCGCAATAATCGAGATTTAAAATTTTTGCCACTCTTTCGCAAATATCTATATATTTATCGGAAAGCGTAACGGGATAACCTTTTCCGCCGAGTTCTATATTCGAACGAAAATCGCCGTCGTTTTTTCTAAGCATACCTGCAACCGCTTTTTTTCCTATTACCAACACCCTTGTATCTTGTCCTTTAGCACCGGCAATATATTTTTGATAAAGATGCGGAAAAAGTTTAAATTCGTTTGCGATATTTTCTAATTCGGTTCTGTTTTTAGCAAGGCGCACGTCCATACCCCACGAACCGAAACTTTTTTTTACGATTAACGGATAGCCCAACTTTTTTTCTATATTGTCGCAATACGCGCTCTCGATTTTCGCGTCGTTATAATAACACAGCGGCGCGGGCAAAGTATCGGGCATTGCGATATTCGCCCCCGACAACGTTATATACGTTAACATTTTATCGTCGCAAAGTTCTACCGCCGCGGCGCTGTTAAAAAGCCTTATTCCCAAACGCTCGTACATACGCGAAAGATATTTGTCTTTGTCGAGATAAACTACAAAATCGGGCTTATTTTTAACGGAAATTACGCCGTTTACTATTTCGGCGTCAAACGAGCCGTTTTTTTTAATTTGCATATCAACGCCGCGCATTTTTAGTTCTTCGGCTATTCTCGACGCCTGACGCATAGCCCCCGACGACTTGGTATAAGCGTTCATTAAAACAATTCCGTTCATAATATCCTCTTTAAAAAAGAGACCGCAAGCGGTCTCTTTTTTCGTAAACTTTTTACTTTTCTACACGAATAACGCTGTTTACTTCGATAACTTCGTCCATGGCGCGAATTTTTTCAACCGCGCGACGCAACGAAAGTTCGCCCGTTTCGTGCGTTACCAAAATAATCGGCACGTTGTCGCCGTCGCCGCCTTTTTGAATTAAATCTACTATACTTATATTGAATTTAGCAAAAATACCTGCAACTTTTGCCAAAACGCCCGCCTTATCGAGAGCGGTAAAACGAATATAATAGCACGATTTAAAATCGTTTACGAATTTAACGCCCTTTTCGGCATTTAAACCGTTTTTAAAAGTAGAATACTTAACGTCGGTATGAGTAGCCGCGTAAATAATATCCGAAACGATTGCGCTACCCGTAGGCATATCGCCTGCGCCTCTACCGTAAAGCATAATATCGCCGACGCTGTCGCCTTGCAAATAAACGGCGTTAAAAGAATCGTTTACCGACGCGAGCGGATGACTCTTTTTAACAAACGCGGGATGTACGCGCGCCTCGATGCCCTTTTCGGTATTTTTTCCGATTGCCAAAAGTTTTAAAGTATATCCGAGTTCGTCGCCGTAAATAATATCGTTTTGGTCGATAGCGGTTATACCTTCTCTGTAAACTTTATCGAGCGGCACTTTCGTATGAAAAGCAAGGCTCGACAAAATCGAAAGTTTATACGCGGCATCGTAACCTTCGACGTCGGCAGCGGGATTAGCCTCGGCGTATCCTAACGCTTGCGCGTCTTTTAAAACTTCTTGATAAGCAAGTCCTTCCGAAGCCATACGCGTTAAAATATAGTTGGTAGTACCGTTTATTATACCCTTTAAAGAGTGTATGCGGTTAGCCTGCATACCGTCGATAAGAGTACGAATAATAGGAACGCCGCCGACGCAACTCGCCTCGAAATAAAGCCCTGCGTTAGTACGTTTTGCCGCTCTTTCGAGTTCGTACCAATGCTTACAAAAAAGTTCTTTATTTGACGTTACAACCGTTTTACCGTTATTTAAAGCGGTTAAAACAAAAGTTCTCGCAGGTTCTACGCCGCCGATAACTTCAACCACTATGTCTACGTTAGGATTACTTACCACTTCTTGAATATTATCCGAAATTTTATTTTCTTCTATTCCGAGAGCAAGCGCCTTTTGTTTATTTATTTCGAGCACGCTTTCGACCGAAATATCTACGTTTTGCGTCTGTTTATAAAACTCTCTGTGGTCGCGAAGTATTTTATAAGTACCGCTACCTACAACGCCCAAACCTAATATAGCAACGCCTACATTTTTCATTTTTTCTTACCCTCCGTATTTAAGTCGTATAAAAATTTTAATCCTTGCAGAGTGAGCAATTTATCCACGTAATCGATACAAGAAATTTCGCTCGCGATAATTTCGCTGAATCCGCCCGTCGCAACCACTTGCATATCCGAACGTTTCATTTCTTTTTTTATTTTTTTAACTATATAATCCACAAGCCCCGCAAACCCGAAAACGAGCCCAGCCTGCATATTAGTCGTAGTATTTTTACCTATTGCGGTTTTAGGTATTTCGATTTCGACTCTCGGAAGTTTTGCCGTTCCGTTTACCAACGAATCCATAGAGCCTCGAATTCCGGGTGCGATTGCTCCGCCGATAAATTCTTTGTTTTCGTTTATAACGTTAAATGTAGTTGCCGTACCGAAATCTATAACGATTAGCGGCGCGCCGTATTTTTTTATCGCGGCTACGTCGTTTACTATTCTGTCCGCCCCGACTTCGCGCGCATTATCAACCCTTAAATTATGCTCGGTTTTAGTTCCCGAACCTACGATAATAGGTTCTATGCCGAGATACCCCGAACACATATGCGAAATAGTATAATTTAACGAAGGCACAACCGACGAAATTATAGCCCCGTCGATTTCTTTTATCGAAATACCTTTTACCACAAGCATATCGACGAGTTTCGTGCCGTATTCGTCCGAAGTTCTGCTTCTGTCGGTAGCGACTCTAAAACTTACTACAAGCCTGTCCCCGTCGAATATACCGTATTTTATATTAGTATTTCCTACGTCAATACATAGTATCATTATATTTATAAATCCTTATTATTATTCAGATTAGCATCGTCTGTTTTTAACGCTTGCGTTTCGCGTTGATTTTTCGATTCGTTCGAATATTCCGTTTGCGTTTTACTATCGTTTTTCTCGTCGATAAAATCGCCCGAATCTTTCATAAATAATTTTATAACTCTGAAAAGAGCGGGCGCTAAAATAAGATTTAACGCAAATTCAACGAGAAAATTTATTCCCGCGCATTGTATAATTAAAAAATACGCCACGCTTTTTCCGCCGCTTAACGCCGACAAAGTTTTGCTAATCATAAATCCGCCCGCAATAAACAGCCCGGTGTTCACGATAGGAGCGGCAGCCGCCGCGACAAAAACCGCCGCGTATTTATTTTTATTCTTTAAAAATTTAAATAATAATCCCGAAACAAAACCTGCGGCAACGCCCTTTACGATACAAAGAACGACGGTAAAAACAGGAACGTCCGAAAACAAATAAAAAGTAAAAGCGTCGCTACCGATAATACCGTTTATCAATACTATAAGTCCGAACGCAAAGCCTAAAAAAGCACCGGCTGCAGGTCCGAGCATTATAGCGCCCAAAACGATAGGAATAAGGGTGAAAGAAAAGTTAACTACGCCTATCTTTACGTATCCGCCCCAAAGTTGCAAAACTATTATAAGAGCAACCAACACCGCCAAAAAGGCAATGTTTTTAGAAGTAAAAAACTTCTTTTTCATAAAAACCTCCATCAGATTTCCGAATGCGGAATATCTGTGCGAAAAAAATATATTTATGCCGTAAAAGAGTCAAACCCGACAGGTATTTGCTCTAAGCATACCATTGTAATACACATTATTATAACAAAAAAACAACGCGTTAGCAAGTAAATTGAAAGGATTTTATTTCGGTTATCTTTTATTTTGCCGAAACGCTCGATATTTATATCTCATTGTAACATTTTTTTAAGCCGCGCCATAAATATGAGTATAAGATATTTATTGCGGTGGCAAATAAATTATACATACCGCCACTGCATAAACGATTACGGGAGGAAAAATATTTATGAACTGTTTCGGCTCTTGCGGCGATAACACTTATCTTTGGATTTTAATTATTTTACTTATAATCAGTTGTTGTGGCGGCTCGTCGTTGTTAGACCTTTTCAATAACTCTGATAACGGTTGCTATTGGGCATTTTTAATTGCCGTTTTGTATTGTTTATGGAAAAAAGGCGCTTTCGCCAACATTTTAGGCGGCAATTGTAACTGCGGTTGCAAATAAAATTTAATAACGTTTTGTACTCGCTCTTTTTTAACACACAAAGCAATCGGTCGTGCGTTCCGCACGACCGATTGCTTTTTTATAACCCCCCATTAAAAAAATCCCGCCGCGTCCGCCTTTAAAGTTTTATAAACTTTTAATACGGTATCGAACGCAACGGGCAAAAATTTTAAATTGAATAGTCGTTATTTTTTATTTTCGAGCAAATAAGACTGTATGCCTATAATAGTTTTCGCGTCTTTGATTTCGCCGTTTAAAATCATTTTTTTAACTTCTTCGAGCGGAATAAAAAACGAATTTAAAAACTCATCGTCGTCAAGACGCACGTTGCCGTCTTTTACCGATTCGGCAAGGTAAATATAAATTTTTTCGTTAGTATACCCGGGAGAAGGATACATTACGTGTAAAAGCGTTAATTTATCGGGGATATATCCCGTTTCTTCTTCGAGTTCGCGAAAGGCGCAACTTTTCGGATTTTCGTCTTCTTCTAACTTACCGGCAGGAAGTTCTAACAATTCTTCCCCGTAGGCGTAACGAAACTGTTTTACCAATAATACTTTATCGTCTTTAACAAAAACGACGCACGCTCCGCCCCTATGAGAAACGTATTCTCTTTTGCACGGCTTGCCGTTCGGCAAAATCGCGTCGTCGCAATACAAATCGACGATTTTACCGTTATATATTAAATTTTTATTTACGCATTTTTCGATAAACGCCATACCACACTCCGTTTTTTAATACGATTTTAAATTTTACAGTTATCTTATATTATATTTTGCGGCAACCAAGTATTTTACTATATTTTTAATTTAATTGCTTTCTTTAATTTTTTTATACTCGGCAATAAGTTTATCGGAATAGGCGCTTTTATATGACACGCCGCTCAAAAAACAAGAATACCCCGCAAGCAAACCGCATAAAGTTTTATAGTCGGCATCCGATACGATAGCCATTGCGTTTAAAATCATAAGCCCGTCTACCTTTTTAGAATCGGAAACGGACGAACGATAAAGCGCGTCTCTTTCGGCTAAAACCGTATCTACGAAATCAGAACTTTTTGCATATTCCGAAGACGCCGACGCCGCTTCGGCTATTTTTTTAAGTTCTTCTTCTTTAAACATGACCTTTATCATATTTTTAAAAGGTTTTATAACCTGATTCGAAAAAGCGTAAAAACTCTCGTAATAACTGCCGTCCTCATAAAAATATTCTTGCAAAAACTCGCCGAGATCGAAAGTTTTATTGTCGAAATCGACAAGCAAACAAAAAATAAAAGCGAGTTTTTCGGCAGGGTCTTCGGGAAATAAAAGTTTACGCTTATTCGTACTGCCGTCGGGCATAAAATTCATATATTTCTGCTGCGCGCCGATATAATCGAAATTTTTAGTTATTTGCCTAAAAAACGCGTAAAGAATATCCGACGTTGCTATCGATTTTAAAAGTTCGCCGATTTTTGTATCGGCAATAATAAATTTAGAACGCATAACTTCGTCGCATTTTTCTAAAAACAAATCGATTTGCCGTCTTTGTGAATCCATTTCTATCTCCCTTTCAGTGCATTTTGGATAACTTTTGCTTTTCCGTTTATAATTATATCACAAATTTTAATTTTTATTAAGTTATTTTTTGAAATTATCTTGCATTTCTGTAAATTTTTATGTATAATATATGTAATTTAAATAATGGAGGTATCCAAAATTATGAAATCAGTTAAAATTTCTCTCCAAATGGCTCAAAACGTAAAAGAGTTTGTCAAAGTTGTTCAAGACTACCCTTACGAAATCGACCTTAAGAGTGACAAATATTGTGTTGACGCTAAGTCGATTCTCGGCATTTTCAGCCTTGACCTTTCTAAACCTTTAATCGTTGAAATTCATTCAGACGATTGTAACGACCTTATCGAAGAACTCAAAAAGTTCGCATAACGAATCTTTAAAAACAAGTTTTCAGGACAAATCCGCTTTTTACAGCTGAAAGCGGATTTTTTGTCCGTTGTTAAAGCGGATAAAATAAAACGTGCGAGGCAATTTTCCATGCAGATACAAGGCGAAACGTCAATTAACAAATTAATAATTCTTTTCGTCTTCGACAAAATGGAAAGCGCCCTTTCTGAAAGGACGTTGGTCGATATGTGCACAACCAGCAACGACTGGATAAACTATATGGACTGTCTTATGATAATTTCGCAACTTTTAGAAGACGGATTTATCTGCACGGTCGAAACCAACGACGATACGCTTTACACCATAACACCGGACGGAAGAAGTTGTCTTGCAAACTTTTATATTAATATTCCCAAAAGCGTTCGAGAAGAAATTGCGGTATTCGTAAAAAACAACAGCGCGCGATACAGAAACAGACAAGAATGCAAATCGGATTACTATCAAAACAAAGACGGAACTTATACGGTTTTTTTACGTATTTTAGCCCCCGCTCAGCCTATGCTCGAGTTGAAATTTGTAGTACCCGACAGAAAAACGGCGCAAAACATTTATAAAAAGTGGGAATTGAAAGCGGCTGACGTTTACGCCGTTATATACGAAAATCTTGTCGATTGACAAGATTAAACTTTGTTAAAAATAATTTAAAGGTATAAAGGATATGTTTACATTTAACACTAAAGGCACTTGCTCGCGCCAAATTTTATTTGACGTAGACAGCGAAAACAAAATTCACAACGTAAAATTTATCGGCGGTTGTAGCGGTAATTTACAAGGCATTGCAAAACTTGTAGAAGGTCAAAACATCGACGTCGTAGAAAACACCCTTCGCGGCATTAAATGCAGAAGCAACACCTCTTGCCCCGACCAACTTTCAGAAGCGATTAAAGATTATAAACTTCGCAAAAACACGAAAGTCGAAGAATAATTTTTGCTTATAAAAAAACGCGTTCCCCTGTCTTTTAGGGAACGCGTTTTTTTATCGCAAGTTTTTATTTTTCGTTATGAGAATTAAAATTATCGGGATATTTCATCGCGATTATTTTATTATTTCTTTCTATCATTTTTAAATAACCGTCGATAGTGTTAAAATAATTTCCGCATTCGGTTGCCTTAGTCGAAAAATCGCGATATCGCGATATATAAATTTTAATTTGCTCTACAAGATTTACAAGCGAACGATACAATTCGAAAAGCGTGAATTTATAAAATTTATCGTCTTTTACCGTTACGACCCACGCCGACGGGTGCAATATTTTACTTGCGCTCGCATACGAAGGATGGCGTTCGCTTTGCCCTGCAAGACGTTGCAAACCTTCTTTAAAATTAAGGCGATATTCTTTACCCAACTTTTCGCGAAAACCGGGAACGTATAATAGCCAACCGTAATTTATAAACGCGTTTCTTTCTTTTACGCCGTAACGCTTACTTTCTTCGCTCAGGCGCGCTTGCAATTCGTCGTAATTGGGCGCGGCTTCCATATTCATATATTCGAGATGCTTTATATATTTAAAAAACATAGTGTCGTCGGCATTATTTAAAACGAGCAGCACGCATTCGAGTTCGTGTAAATGTCGCCACAAAATAACGGCGTCGCAACTATTGCCGACGGCGAGCAACTTAATTACGCTCTTTATCGTAATCATCGATTTTTTAAAAAGATTGTTTATACCGTTCATTCGTTTATCGTCGCCCAAAAAAGAGCCCAAAACGAACAACGAATAACTGCACGCCATATTAAACGCGGCAATTTCGGGTGAATATTCTGCCGTTAAAGATAATTTTTCGACGTTTAAATGCTCGTTTATTATCATATTTACGGCAACGTCGCGAACAAGACATTCGCGATATTTTTCGTCGTGTTCTATTTTTCTTACTATGTCTTTAGGCAAATGGCTGGTATGAAAAACGTGATAATAAAAAACGTAACTTATAATTTCGTCTATACGTACCGCATCGAGTTGATTTAATACTATTTGTCGTTTTAAAAGTTCTTGTTTGTACCTTTCTTTTACAAGAAAATACATATCGTTAATAAAAAAATGGTTAAGCTTTTTTCCCGTTTTTTTAACGAGCCGATTCATTTGCGCGCCGAAAACGCTCGCTTCCATTTGTTCAACAACGTTAGACATAATAAACTCCTTAATTTTCACCTTTTACAGTTAAAATATGCGTACGTATATCTTAATTGCAAATAATTTAAACGTCAATAATAAAATTTCAATTTAAAGTGCCCAATTTCCGCGTTCGAAAATTTTAACTATTTCACCGTTTTCGGTTTCGCCGCTGATTTCTAAATCCGAAGTGCCTATCATAAAGTCTACGTGTATCATAGAATCGTTTACGCCGAGATTATGTAATTTTTCGTCCGACATATTCTCAAAACCTTTAACGCACATAGAAAAACCGCGTCCGAGCGCAAAATGACAACTTGCGTTTTCGTCGAACAGCGTATTATAAAACAACAGACCGCTCTCATTTATTGGCGATTTATACGGAACGAGCGCACATTCGCCGAGATAACTCGCACCTTCGTCCATAGCGACCATTTTTTTAAGAACGTCTTCGCCTTTTTTCGCTCCGCAATCTACGACTTTGCCGCCGCTGAATTTAAACCAAAAGTTTTCTATCAAACGACCTTGATACGAAAGAGGTTTCGTAGCATAAACGATACCTTCGGCAACGCCTTTTTCGGGGGTTGTAAAAACTTCTTCAGACGGAATATTCGGATTAAAATATCTACCAGAAAGCGTACGTTCGCCGCCGCCGGCAAATATACCCTCTTGCATAAGCCCTACCGTAAAATTCGTACCGTTCGACGCGCGATAAATAAGTTTTTTTAGTTTACAAGAATTCAACTTTTCGCAACGCGATTCTAAATCGGCATTGTGATTAGTCCAATTGCCTATAGGATTTCCGTTCGCTCTCGAACAGTTTATTATCGCTTCCCAAAGTTTTTCTTCTGCGGTGGCGATATTTTTTTCGTTAGGAAAAACCTTTTTAGCCCACGCCCTTCCCGCAACGGCGGCTATACACCACTGATATTTATTTTCCATCGCGTCGCGATAAGGTTTTATTTTAGGATAGCGAAGTTTTGACGCTT
>CAYTNZ010000008.1:0-12295 GCA_964439285.1 uncultured Clostridia bacterium
GCCCGTTCCTTCGCTATTCATAGTAACGGTTTTACCTTCGCGCGCTACGCCTTCGGCACTTTGAGATAACGAATAACTCGCGCTTTGTACGCTCGCATAAGCACTACCTGCGTAAGATACCGTAACAACGTCGCCGTCTATACTTACGCTATAATCTTCGGCACTTAAAGGAGTTTGTTGTTTTTCGCCGTCTACAACCAAATAAACTACCAACCCTTCAACGGTTTCGGGTTTCCAACCGGGGTTATACGTCTTTTGAACGTTCGTCGTATCTAATTCGAGTTGCACGTTCGAATTTTTAGTAAGCGAGAAGCCGTTTATCCACCAGTTAACCAAACCGTTAGCGCCGTCTGTCCCCTCGTCAACTTCTTTTTCGTTTAAAACCCAAGTAAGATAACTTTCAATCTTTAACGTATTATCGCCTTGTTGTAAATCTAACTGTATATAATCGTAAGCGTAAGCCCAGCCAGCGCTCGTATCGAAAGCATAATATTTTTTGCCGCCAAACTGCAAAACCTTATCGTTTAACGTAATTTTTACTTTATTCGAAAGTTCAGAGCCCGACATTTTATTCATACCGAAAGTATAAGCGCCTGCGTTTTCGGCATAAATTTTATAAACGGCATAACCCGTTTTACCGTAATTTGCGGCATCGTCTTGCGCGTTATTACCTATTGCGCCTGCGTCTTGCGAATTAAAATAACCGCCTATTTCAACCCAAGTTGCAGGAGAATAATTTGCGCTCGTCGCGTTTTGAGAAGGAGCAACCCATTTATAATCGGGTACGGCAGGCGCGATTGCGAAACCGTGATACCAACCTTGATAATTTTCGCCCGTAGTTAATACGATAACGTTTTCGCCTTGTTTAAGCGTAACTTCTACGGCTTGAGCACGCCAATAGTTTCCTACGTCAACACCCGTAAAATTATACGTAAACGCATCCGCGTCGTTAACTTTAACGGTTAAAGGCTCGTTTGTTGATACTTGTTGAACGTAAAGATACAAATACGCTTTACCCGAAACGGTTGAATTTACGTTGAGCGTCATTTGTAAATTACTTCTACCGTCGCCTGCATTACTTCCGACAGGTCCTGCGCCTTTACCATAGTCTACAACGGCAGAGGATTGATTAGCACCGAATGACCAAGCAGCACCCGAAAAATTCGCATAACCTTGCATAGAATATATGCCCGTGGCTGTCCCGTCGTAGTCTACTACTTTATAATCTGCCTTAGGCGAAATAGCAAACGCGTGATACCAACCGTTATAATTTTCGCCCGTAGTTAAAGTTATAGTGTTTACGCCCTGTATTAACGTTACTTTAATTATTTCGGGTCTGAATGCAAATATCGCATTTGCACCATCGATTGTAGAAAGTCCTGCGCCCGTCAAATAATGAGTTTCATCAGCGCCGTCGTTAACTTTTACGGTTAAAGGTTCGTTAATACGAGTAGCGTCGGTTTGCATATTCAAGTAAATATACGCGTCGCCTGCAACGGTTGAATTTACCGATAAAGTCATTACGAAATTACTTCTATCTTTATCACTTCCTACAAAGTGAGAACCCACGCCGTAATCCGCGTACGGCGTTACGAACTCAGCGCCGCCTAAAATATAAGCAGCGCCGGAAAGTCCTGCGTACGCTTGTATGCCGTACCTGCCCGTATACGCGCCGTTATAATCGATTGTTACGGCCGAAGTTTGCGTAACTTCTTGATTACACGCACTAACGTCGTTAGGCGTTGTGGCAGAAGCGTCGTCCGCTTTTGCAAAAAACGCCGTTCCCGCAATAAAGCAAAGAGTTAAAACCAACATCCCGACTA
The DNA here is from genome assembly GCA_964439285.1 of uncultured Clostridia bacterium. GTDB lineage: Bacteria > Bacillota > Clostridia > Christensenellales > Borkfalkiaceae > Borkfalkia. Next base: position 1,824 of record CAYTNZ010000008.1, read on the forward strand.
AAAACGTCAAAAGTTTTTGTCTTATTTTTGTGCTCATAAATTTCTCCTCCCTATTTAATTTTTAACGAATAAATTAAGTTAAAGCCGCTTTTAGCGCGCAACAACGCTACACGTATTGCCGCTTACGTTTTTTCGCTTTTTGCGGCTTTTACTTAAAATTTCGTACAATTACTTGTTTAAAAATTTTTCGGCGTATGCTTTTGCGTCGCCTATTACTTCGATAACCTTTTCGGGCGCTTTTTCTATAGTATCGTCCATTATGGTTAAAGTGGGTACCAATCCTTCGCGAGAAAGCAATCTCGTAGGCGAATTGTTAACGCCCGTTTCGAACACGCCGTTACGATGGTTCGCAACGTCGCCAAGGCATAAATGTCCGAAATATCTGTTGTATTTGTTGTAGAAAGGCGCATACGGCATATCGTGCCAAATCATTTCGCCGTTGCCGTCCGCCCCGCATTGCGAGAACGGGAAATATTTACTCAGCGCGTCGAACCATCCTTCCGTTCCGATTAAAAGTTTAGGGAATTTTTCGTGCAATCTGTTTGCTATTTGCTCGCAACCTTCTACCGTAGAATTTGAGGGGTCGTTTTTGTAAATAGCCGCTAAATCTAAGAAAATTCCGTCCATATCGAACGTAGAAATTTGCTTTTCGAGTTCTTCTACGAGTTTATCTTGCCATAATTTCGCGCCGGGGTTCATCGCGATTCCGCAAGCGAGATTATAACCTCTCGAAGTATCCCAATCGCAAGAGCCTACGCCGTCTTTATAACCGTTAGGTCCGCGATAGCGCGAAGGTTCGCCCCAATCTTTAAAGCCTTCGGTTTGAGGGTTCGCGCTGTTAATCATAAACATAGGCATTACGTGATATCCTACGCTATGCGCGTAATCCATTAACTCTTTAAACCCTTTGCAACCGCCCATACGCTCGTCGGGGGTATAATCGCAATACGCGTAATAATATCTGCCGTTAAAACCGGGGATATAAACGAGTACGTTTTCGGGATTTATACGCTCGGCAAACCATTCGAGTTTTTTCTTTATGCTTTTATAATCGTTAAAAATATAGCCGCTCCAATGCATTCCGTGAATAGAAAGCACCAAACTTATATTTCTTGCCCAATCGGGAATATCCGAACGAGTTTCCCACGGTTCGAGATTATACGCCTTTTCGACGTGTAGCATTTGCTCGTTGAAAATTTCGTCAACCGACGAGCACGTACCTATTTCCCATTCGGGAATGTCGATTTTTTCGCTCATCAGTCTTGCGTCTTCTTCAAAAATCAATTCAACGACTACATTGCCCATTTTACGAACGTAAAAAGTTTTAGGTCTTACCACGTCGTCGAGCGAGCGGTAAAAATAAGTTTTACCGTCGTCCGCCGCTATGGTTATAAGCGGTGTAAACAAATCGTCCCACCCGTTAGGATAACGAAATATCGCGCCTGTCTCGTCGATTTTTACGTCATAACGCCTGCGAGCGACAATCTTTCCTTCGGGTTGATTATAAAGTTTTATTTTAGCGCGTAAAATCTTTTCGGGGCGACGTGCTTCGCCTTTAAAAATTAATCTCTCGCCTTTTTTAATTACGGTGAGTTTAAACTCGCCTTCTGCCTTTTCCTGACCGCCTGCCCAAGTAAGCCCGTCGCAATACAACTCGAATTTATTTTCGGTTACTTTTACGTTGCAACGCTCTTTGTCTAAATCGTAGCGGTTGGTTTCGGTAAAAAGTTCTAACGAAAAGTTTTGACCGCCGAATTCGAAAATAGGATTAGCAACGTCAAAAAACCATTCATGTAACATTATATATCTCCTTAAAAAGTTGAATTACCGGCAACTATTTCTATTTTGTCTATTTGAATATCGTAGTAGCTTAAAAGTTCGAGTTTTATAGTATGCGTCCCCGTACCCGCGGAAAGTTTTACTTCGACGAAATTGCCGTTGTTAAACTCGCTCGTCGAACCGTTGGCAAGCAAAGGTATATTGGCAACGCTTTTGCCGTCGAGCGAAATTTTTATTCTCGCGTTTTCCATTATCTCGTCTTTATTGGCATAATAAATACGGAAAATTTGATAACCGTTTAAGCCCGTAAAGTCGGTGCGTATACCGCCGCCCGAAATTAAATTAACCGCTTTGTTTCCTGACGCCGACCTGTTTTTAACGACCGTGCTGTCAGAACTCATATAACAGTTTTCAGCCTCGTACGTCTGCGTACGCGACGCGTCGATTTTAGTAGTAATATCTTCGATAGCCAAATCGTCGATGAACATCGTAAGCATTTCGTCGTCGCTAACGTCTGCAAGCCATACGCCGAGTTCGTAATTTTCGCTATCCGCCGTAAATACAAGTTCGGCTTTCATATGTCTTCCCGACGTTGTAAGCGGATTTACGATAGAACGATAAACGGTACTTTTACCGTCGGCGTAAAAACGGAATTCTCTGTCGTTTAAGCCGTTAACCCAAATTTCAGCCCGATACGTATGCCCTTTTATAAGTTTAACGTTTTGATAAATTTTAGGGCTCGACTTTCCGAAAACGTCTATCATAGCGCCTACTTTACCGAGATGCGCGTTAGACGTTACCGCATCGAACGAAACGTTGTCGTTATCGCCTTTCATATACCAACCGCTCGTGTTGCCGCTTTCGAAACTTGCGTTCGTAACAGCCACTTGATCGATTGATTTTAACTCTTGAACGGGAATATTGTAAACGTCGCCGTCTACCGAACCGCCCAAAGATTTTATCTGCGCTTCGATATTCGAAACGGTTAAATCGGCTATTTGCCCGAATGTAAGTCTGTTCGGGAAATTTTTAGCACAGTACGCAAAAGGCGCCCAACTCGCACCTGCTTCTTCGCCGTTCGTGGTGTTGTAGTTATAGTAAATAGAATCTTTGCCGATATACTCCGTGTATTTTTCGGGCAAAGCGTCATAACCGTACATAGCCCCTACTATTCCGCCGACGGTAGATGCCGTGCAGTCGCCGTCTAAGCCGCAAAGCGACGTGATTTTTATCGATTTTTCGAAATCGGTTTTACCGTTTTCGGTACCGTAGAATAAACCTATAAAAATCATACCTGCATTGGCGTTTATCGAAAAGCCCGCGGTATCGGCAAGATTTATAAGTCTGCAATTTACGCCGCGTTTTACCACTTCGACGCAGGTTGTACGCCAATCCAAACCGCCTTCCCAGCAACCTTTAACGAACTGATACATTTCGTAAATTTCGTTATAATGGTCCATACACTCGAACGCTTTTTCCATAACGATGGTCGCGTCGTCGTACTCGTATGCAAGAGTTTGCATTAAAGCGCATAATCTGCCGAGATACAAACAAAGCGCGTCGCCTTGCGTCGAACAGAATAAATCGGCATATGCTTGACAAGTTTCGTACATATACGGAAAAGTAAGACCTAACGTTTCGTTTTCAATCCAACTTTCTGTTACCCAATAACCTACGTTGCCGAACGTGCTTTGACCGGTAAAAGGCGGTACGTAACCGTTATTTTGAATGGACGAGGTTACTGTTTCGCCGCCGCCTACGTCGCTGACTCCGTAATAATCCCAAGCCGCCGCGATATCTTCGGCGCCGATATTAGGACCGTAATCGCGAAAAATAAACTGATTTAAAATATCGATGTGTAAATCGTCGTCGGATAAAACCTTACCTTTTTCGACGCGCGGATCGTTTATAGGTCCTAACAATTCGTTTATACCTATACTGCCCGCGCAAATCTGTCCGTTAGGCTCCCAATACTCGTCGCCAAGCGCAACGAGCGCGATAGTTCCGTCTACTACGGTCGCGTTTAACGATTGCCAATTAGGGTTATTTTGCGTGGTAACGTATTCGAAACCGCTACCTATTCCTATGGTGCTACCTATCCAAGCGCCGAGCACCGAGTCGGCTATTTCCGATTTAGAATGAGCCGAAGTTTGAACTTCGCCCCTTTCGTATTTAGGAAGCGAACTATCTTTTTCGCAACCTATAACCGAAAACGTTAAAACCGCGACGAGCGAGCACGAAAGCAAACTTTTAACGAATTTTTTCAATTTCATCTAAACTCCTCCTTATTTTAATCTTTTACGCCCGAAAGCGCGATGCCTTCGATAAAATAACGTTGCGCGAAAACAAATAACAGCAAGGTAGGAATCATAGCGATACACGAACCTGCCATTTGCACGCCCCAACGCGTACCGAAAGTATCGTTAAGCATAGAGAGCATTTGTTGCAACGTTTTAAGTTCGGTTTTGCTCGTAATATAGAGCATAGGTCCTAAATAATCGTTATAACCGTTTAAGAAACCGAACATAAAATTGGTTATTACCACCGCTTTCGAAAGCGGAAGTTCTATAAGCCAGAATATTTTCCACCAATTCATTCCGTCTACGCGCGCGGCGTCTTCGAGCGAGCGAGGAATGCCGAGCATAATCTGTCTTGTAAAGAATATCGCGCCGGCACCGCCGAAAAGTCCGGGAACCATTAACGGCGCCCACGTATCCAGCCAATTGATTTTACTGTAAATTATATACGAAGGTATCATTCCCATAACGCCGGGGATTGCCATCGTCGCAACGAGCGCGAAAAATATTTTATCTCTTCCCGGAAAATTTATTTTCGCAAACGCAAACGCCGCAAGCGCAGCCGTCAAACACCCTATCGCCGTCGTGGGAACTACTATGCAAATAGTATTAAAAAAGCCGCGAATTATATTTACGTATTCGTTTACCTCGAACACGTCCGAATAGTTGGTAAACACCCACTTTTTAGGTATCCAACTTATCGGATAAGAGAATATTTCGCCATATTCTTTAAAAGAAGTGCTAAGCATCCAAAAGAACGGAAGCACGAAGAAAAACGCACCTATTACAAGCAAAACATATACTATCGCTTTCGAAATTATCTTTTTTGCTAAAGGGCTTAATCCCCTTTTTTCTCTCTTTTCGGATTTAATCATTGTAATGCACCCACTTATTAGAGAATTTAAAGTTAATACCCGCAAGCGCAATAATTATAACACCTAAAATCCACGACAATGCCGCCGCATACGAATAATCGTAATCGTAACCCGACGTAAACGCAACCTGATATATGTATAAAACGGGAGTCATACTCGCGTTGTTAGGTCCGCCGTCGGTCATTAAGCGATAACGGGTAAAATCTTGCATTGCGCTTATTAAAGAGGTAATTAAAATATAGAACGTAGTAGGCGAAATGATAGGCACGGTTATATGAATAAACTTTTCCCAACCGTTCGCGCCGTCTATTTCAGCCGCTTCGTAATACTGCGCGGGCGCATTTTTAAGCGCGGCTATGTACATGACCATTCCGCCGCCTATTCCCATCCAAATACCTTGTATGACCATCGAAATCATAACAATCGATTGATTGGTAAGCCAAGCGACTTTACCTATGCCGAATATACCGAGAAAATCGTTTAAAATACCGAAGTCTGTATTGTATACCCACTTCCAAACCATCGTAACGGCAACAGACGAGCATAAACTCGGAATAAAGAAAAGTACTCTGAACGTAAGTTGCCCTTTAACGTCGAAACAAAGAAGAAAGGCTATTCCCAAAGTTACCGCTATTTGAACAAGCAACCCTGCAAGCGCGATCAAAATATTCAAAAGCGAGCGTCCGAAAATAGGGTCGGTAAACGCTTTAATATAGTAATAAAAGCCGACCGAATACATTTCACCGGTAAAAAAGTTGTATTGGTTAAACGACATTACCAGCGAATATACGATAGGTATTAAACTGAACAAAATAAAACCTATAATGGGCGGGGCTATAAATCCGTAGCCCGCTATAATATCGCCCTTTTTATAGTGTTTTATTTTTAACTGTTTCTTTTCGAGTTCTTGTGTCATACTAAGCCTCATTCGTAAAGTTGAGGGTCGCTCTTTTTAATAGCGTTGTTAACGGCACGCTCGGTCTTTTGCATCAATTCGTCTACCGTTTTTATATCGTTTGTAAAATACAAATCGAGTTTTTGTTCGAAGTCTTCAATCCACTTAGGGCTCGAATAACGCGCGGAATTGTTTACTCTCGCTATTTTTGCCATATCGAAAAACACCTGCGCGCTTTTCGAATCTAAATGACTGTTCGAAGGATTTGTAAACGCATTATCGGTTATAAGCGATTGTCTTCCGGGAACGGCGTAATTTAACTCTTGCATTACGCGGTAACCTTGTTGACTGGTAAGGAATTTTATAAATTTCCAAGCCATTTGCGTTTTTTTACAATTTCTGCTTATGCAATACGCTACGGTAGAACACCAACCGATTGACTCGCCGCGAGTACCGTCTTGTTTTACGGCAACGGGACAAGGAATGCAGTAATAATCGACGCCCGACGCATCGTAAGAAGGCACGTTCCAACGTCCGCTCCAAAACATTGCTATTCTTCCCGTCGTAAACATACTCATTTCGTCTTGAGCAGAACTCGACGACGAGGGAGTATAAGGCGCGCAGTAATTTTCGGAAGAAGAATCTACCATCGATTTACTGTACTCGAATACTTTTTTAAGACCTTCGCTTTGAGTGTTTAATTTATGATCTTTCGTTACGATATCTTCGCCCAAAGACCAAGCGTAACTTTCCCAATAAATACGGTTACTGCCGTACACCATAGTTGCCGAATCGCCCGTTTTATCGGTGAGAGCAACCGCAATTTCTAAATACTCGTCGAAAGTCATCGCATTTTCTTGGTCGGTTACGAGTTTATATTGTGCATCGGTCAATTTGCCGTCGCGCTTTGCGTTTTCTATTAGCGTTTTGTTTACGAAAACGCCGTTAACGCCGAAATCTTTAGGCAATCCGAATATTTCTACGTCTTCAGAATCGGTTACCGTTCCTCGTACACCCGTCTTAGTGTCGTAAGAGAACATTTGTAAAACCTGAGGCCAAAAATCAGACGTATCGAAATTTTCTTGGTCGATAAAAGGCTGAACGGACATCAACGCGCCGTTTTTAGCCCAGTTACCGAAAACGGGACTTTCAACCTGAACGACGTCGGGCGCGTTACCGTTTGCGAGCATTATGTATAAATTATCCATCGACGCAACGTTAACGACCTTTACTTTTATACCGGGGTTTTGCTCTTCGAATTCGTCAATCAATTTATCCCAAAGTTGTGCCTCTACCTGTCCGCCACCGCCGACAAAAGTAATTTCGCCCGTTTCCGGACCTAAATGATCTAATACGTTTTCGCCGCGATAAACCCAATTGCTGTTGCTTTGAGGTGCGCTGTTACAACCTGCAAAAAGCGAACAGGTAAGAAACGCCGTTAAAATAATAGAAAGTATTTTAGTCGATTTTTTCATCTTTCTTCCTCCATAAAATTATACTTACCAAAAATAAAACAATCGTAGCCGCTATCGGATACGCCGATAACAAAGAACTGTTGCAACCCGATTTTTTAGCGTAGCCGTCGCCGGTGTCTTCGGCAAAAAAGTCGTCGCCGAATTCGCCGCCGCTCGTAACCGTTTCGACAGTGCCCTTATAATACTCGCCTTTTTTAGGTCCGATTTCTATATAATCGACTCCCGCGTAATTATAATCGGGAACTATTCTTATAAAACTTTCGCCTTTTTCGAGCGCGATATCTACGTCGGCTAACGCGTCTTCTACAAACACGCCCCACGAAGATATTACGTTCATCGTAACGGTGTCGTAATAATATAAATATCCGTCCGTTCCGTAACGACCTACGTAAATTTTATACGTAGCACCGCCCTCGCTCTCGGTTGCGTAACGCAAATTCATATTATACGTTCCGCTCTCTTCAACGGTTACGGGAATATCTACGTAACATTCGCTCGAATTCATAGAGCCTACAAAACCGCTACCCGAATATCCCGAACCGTAGTCGGTGTAATAATTCATCCCTATCGTCGCAGCGTTTACGACAAAGCCGTTTTCAGCTTCGTAACGAGTGTAGCCCTCGGGTTTAGGAAAACCTTCCGATTCGGTAGCCTTTTCTTTATAATCGCCGACGCGAGAACCGATAGCGATAAAATCGACTTGAGCGTGATTTACGCCTCTTTTAACGGATACGGTATTTTCGCCTTCTTTTAAAGATATCGTGCAACTTGCAACGGCGTCGCGCGAAAATTCGCCCCAACCGTATTTTTTATCACAGGTTACTTGCGCTTGATACCCTTCGTCGTTGTAAATTCTAAACGTTGCGTCTTTAAATACGGGATTAGGGTCGATTGCATAAGCCAATATCATTTCGTATTCGCCCGATTGTTGCATTGGAATTGTAAACTCCATACAACTGTTACTGTAATCGATTTGCGCCACGAAACCCGTTCCCGAAAAAGTACCGTAACTTCTCTCGACGTCGCAGCGGGTGAGTTTAGCGTCTTCCGCTTCGTACTTTGTATACCCGTCAAAAGGGTCGGCTATCGTCAACTCGTCGCAATACCCTACCAAACCCGTAGAAAAAAGCGTAACAACCAATAAAATCAGCGCCGTAAACGTCGAAAAAATTACTTTGCATTTCGACATACGTTTCATTGTAAATTTTACCTCCTTTACCAAAAATCGTTACGTGAACGTTAACGGAACAACAAAAAATATTTCTCTTTTCCGAGAAACTTTTAAAATTAAGACTATGTTACCACAAACGCAACGGCAATTTCACACAAAAATTTTGGTTACACACTGCCACGTTACGTTTACGTTAACGCTAACGTAATTATATTATATCACACAATATGCATTTTGTCAATACATAAATAAAAATTTTTCCGATTTTTTTCTCACACGTTCGACAAACCTGCAATTTTAAAAATTTCTTTTAATTTTTTTATGATACCCGTTAAACAACGACTCGGAAATTGAAAACTTTAAATCTATTCACTCAACATCTATTGTACTAAATATGATATAGAAATAAAAACACGGCGGCAGATTGCATTAATCGCTCCGCCGCCTTATTTTATATTTTAATTTCGAACACACCGCAATAACAAAACTTTTTAATATTTTGCCGACACGCTAAACGTTAGCATTGTTTTTTCTTTTTATCGATAAGAAAGCATATTATAAACGTCGCCATACCAGCCCACGAAATGCAAGAAATAATGCATACCACAACGACAAAAGTTTGAAGTTCGCTGTCTTTTTCGGCAAGTTCTTTATCTTTTTGCGAAAGTTCGTTCTTTGCGCTTTCCAAGTCTTGCGCCACTTTATCGATTGCGCTTTGCAACGTCGTTTGCGCACTTTTAATTTTATTTTCGAGTTCGCTTTTATTAGCCGTATCGGTCGCCGCGAGTGCGCTTTGCGCATTCGTAAGAGCGGTGTTTAATTTTGCGATTTCGGCAGAAAGATTATCGTCGCCGTTTTTTATCGCTTTATTGAGTTCACTCTTTGCAGTTTCTAAATCTTGCTCTACTTTATCGATTGCGCTTTGCAACGATGCTTGCGCGCTTTCTATTTTATTTTCGAGTTCGCTCTTGTTCGCCGTATCGGTCGCCGCGAGTGCGCTTTGCGCATTCGTAAGAGCGGTGTTTAATTTCGCAATTTCGGCAGAAAGATTATCGTCGCCGTTTTTTATCGCCGTATTAAGTTCGCTCTTTACGCTCTCAAGGTCTTGTGCCACTTTATCTATCGCGCTTTGCAACGCCGTCTGCGCACTCGTAATTTTAGCCTCCAACGCCGTTTTGTTATCGTCATCAGCCTTTTCCAATGCGCCCTTGGCATCGTTCAAAGCAGTTGCCAAAGCCGCAATTTCTTCTGAAAGGTTCTCGTTGCCGGCTTTCATCGCCGTATCGAGATCTTTAATTGCGTTATCCAACGATACAATCGTTTCGCTATGTGGCGACCATACAGCATACAACGTTAAATCTTGTGTATACTTACTAATATAATCTTCCTTGATAACTTCTCCACCTACACTATAACTCCAACCTGCAAAAAAATAACCGTCGTAAGTATACTCACATTTGGGAAGTACGTAAGAGGTCCCCTTTTTCAAAACGTCATTGTTCATCGTACCCGTACCGCCGTTTGCATTTAAGCTTACGCTATATGCGTTCACATCGGTCGGTACCGTAACTTCGTATAATGCACTCGCATAGTCGGTTTTATAATCGCCGTTATACTGCTCGTTAAGAATATACAACTTATCGCCGCTATTCATCTTACCCGAAAGGTCGATTTCGATTGTTCCGTACCACTCTGCGGATTCGGTAATATTCTTCAAACTGCCGTAGTAAGTAACGGCGTTGTTTTCGTTCACAATCATTGCAGTAATATATTCGTTTGTTCCTGTGGTTGCATATTCATAGCTCACAAAGGTCTTATTATCTGCGGTTTTCAAAATTCCAGCCGAAAATCTTTTTCTGTTTTCGTCAAGCAAAGTCAATTTATAGCCGTCGTTACCCGTCAAGTCGCTCGTTTCGGTAAAAGCGGATTTACCGCCTTTGGCGGCAGACGTAAAGAGAACCGATGACGAATTTAAGTTAA
>CAYTNZ010000009.1:0-11948 GCA_964439285.1 uncultured Clostridia bacterium
TTGAACGTGGTAATGTTTCATTTTTAAAACACGAAAAGCCGCTTCTCTTACGACGGCGAACGCGTCGTATAAAATATCGTCGGTTGTTTCGCCGTTTTTAAGACGTTCTTTCAAAATACCCGTTTGGTTTTTGAGTTCTTCGTCCGTCATTACTGCATATTTACTTTCGAGCGACTCTACTTTCGTAGCCATTTTATCGAGTTTTCTAAGGCTACGTCTACCGTCGCTGTTAAGCATATAATTAATAAGTCCCATAATTGCTCCTGAACATATAATAAATATTGATTTTCCCTTATCTTTTCAGTTGTTATCTTTACGATTTTAATTGATAAAACCGCGCCGTAACAAACAAAAAAATTTTTAAAATCACAAAAAACTTTACCTGTTTTTAAGCGTTTTTGCGAACAAGGTTATATTTTATTTTACTATATTTTTAGCGAAATGTAAAAGACTTTTCGCCAAATATTAAAAATTTTACCTTATATTTGCAATTTTACCGTCGATTTTTGTAATTATAGGCATTATAAAAGGTTAGCGATTTAAAAGTAACGCCTTAACTTTTAAATCGCCTTTAAAATATATTTTAATTTTCTTCTTTATGTCGAACGCTCGCAACCGTTAAAACGAGTACTCTTTGTACTTTTGCCGAAAACAACGCTTTCGCAACCGCATTAGCCGTTGCGCCCGTCGTTAACACGTCGTCTACCAAAACCACCGTTTTGCCGTTTAATTCTTTTCGCTCGCGAACTCTAAAACTTCCTAAAAGATTTTCGGCTCTTTCGTTTACGTTTAAAAATTTTTGGTCGGCGGTAGAACGCGTTTTTACGAGCGCGTCTTTTCTGTACTCGACGTTTACTTTTTCTGAAAGTTTTTGTGCCAAAAGCGCGGCTTGATTATATCCGCGTTTTTTGACCGCGGCATCGGTCATAGGTACAGAAAGTATATAATCCGCGCCGCCATAATACTCCGTAAACGTTTTTTCGAGATATTCCGAAAACAAATCGGCAAGATATTTAGCGCCCGTTTTGAATTTGCGCATAAGTTTTATAATATCGCCCTCGTACAAAAACGCGCTGCGAGCAGCGGAATATATCGGCATATTACTTTTGCATTGCAGACAAACGGGATAATCTTCTTGTATAGCCCTACCGCATTTAAGACAAATATATTTATCGTTAAACGGCAACGTTTTTAAACAATCGGGGCAAAATCTTTCATTTTCGAACACGTCTTTTCCGCAAATTTCGCAAGTTAAATTTACGGGAAACAGTATGTTTTTCGCGCCGTTTATTAAATTTTTGAATTTATAATTTTTCATAAGCAAAAAATCGGTGTTAAAAACGTACAATAAAATTTTTTAAAGTTATAAAATAAGCGGAGCGCGAACGCTCCGCATTAAAAATTACAAATATTTTTTTAAATCTTCGACTTTATCCGTCTTTTCCCAAGCGAATTCTTCTCTTCCGAAATGTCCGTAAGCCGCGGTTTTACGGAATACAGGCTTTCTGAGCCCTAACTTTTCTATAATGGCATAAGGGCGCAAATCGAATTCGGCGCGAATTATGTCGGCAAGTTTATCGTCCGAAACCTTGCCGGTGCCGTAAGTGTTTACGAATACCGAAACGGGATTCGCAACGCCGATAGCGTAAGCGAGTTCTATTTCGCACTCGTCCGCAAGTTTAGCGGCAACGACGTTTTTACATATGTATCGAGCCATATACGCCGCGCTTCTGTCTACCTTAGTGCTGTCTTTACCCGAAAAAGCGCCGCCGCCGTGCGCGCAACGTCCGCCGTACGTGTCGACGATTATTTTTCTGCCCGTAAGACCGCTGTCGCCTTCGGGACCGCCCACTTCGAACCTGCCAGTAGGGTTAATAAAATATTTGGTATTATCGTCGAGATATTTTTTATCGATAATTTCTTCGATAACGTATTTTTTAATATCTTTTTTTAACTGTTCTTGAGAAACGAACTCGTCGTGCTGAGCAGAAACAACGACGGTATCTACGCGAACGGGCGTTTTACCGTTATATTCTACCGTAACCTGAGTTTTTCCGTCGGGACGAAGATACGGCAAAAGTCCGCTCTTTCTAACTTCCGTAAGTCTATACGCGAGTTTATGAGAAAGCACTATTGGCAACGGCATAAGTTCTTCCGTTTCGTTTACGGCATAACCGAACATCATACCTTGGTCTCCCGCGCCTATTTGGTCGGCAACGTCGCCGCCCGATTTTTTTTCTAACGACGCGTCTACGCCCATTGCGATATCGGGGCTTTGGCTGTGAATTGCGGTTATTACCGCAAGAGAATTATAAGAAAATCCGTGTCCTTGAGTATAACCGATATCTTTTATCGTTTCTTTTGCTATTTTTGAAATGTCAACGTAACAATTTGTAGACATTTCGCCCATAACGAGCACCATACCCGTAGTCGCGCAACATTCTATCGCAACTCTCGCGTTTTCGTCGTTAGTTAAAACAGCATCTAATACGGCGTCTGAAATTTGGTCGCAAACTTTATCGGGATGTCCTTCTGTTACGCTCTCGCTTGTAAAAAATTTAGTCATATAAAACTCCTGAAAGCCGAAATTACGCTTTCGGCAACGTGAAAAGTATTGCTTATCTGTTTACATACATAGTATATCCGTAAATTGAAAAATTGTCAACTAAAAGAATTGTTTACGCTTTACAATTCCGATTTAAATATGATAAAATTTTAAATATGGAAAAAAGTTGTAAACTATGCCCCGTAGCCTGCAACGTAGACAGAACGAAACAAGCAGGCTACTGCGGAGCGACAAATAAACTTAAAATAGCGAAATACGGACTGCACTTTTTCGAAGAACCATGCATATCGTACGAAAAAGGCTCGGGAACGGTGTTTTTTTGCGGTTGTTCTTTAAAATGCGTTTTCTGCCAAAACTACGAAGTATCGCGCGCTATGCGCGGAAAAGAAATATCGACGCGCGAACTTGCCGATATTTTTTACGAATTGGAAAACAGCGGCGCAGAAAACATAAACCTTGTTACCGCAGGGCACTACGTTCCTCAAATTATAGAGGCGTTTAAATTATATCGTCCTAAAATCCCCGTCGTTTACAACACTCACTCGTACGAAAATATTTCTACGCTTAAAGCAATAGATAAGTACGTAGACGTATATCTTCCCGATTTAAAATACTTTTCGCCGAATATTTCCAAACGCTATACGAATAAATCCGATTACTTTGAAAAAGCGACGAAAGCCATAGAATTTATGATGCAAAAACCGCTCGATATCAAAAACGGCAAAATGTATTCGGGGTGCATAGTAAGGCATTTAATACTTCCCCTTTGCGCTAACGACAGCCTCGAAATAGTAAAATGGTTTTTTTCGCATAAAAGCGACGCTTATTTTTCGCTTATGGCACAATACACGCCCTTCGGAGATATAGACGCTTTTCCCGAACTTAAACGACGAATAACCAAACGCGAATATCAAAAAGTAGTAGATTTTATTCTTTTGCAAAATTCCGAAAAAATATTTTTGCAAGAACTCGCATCTGCCGACGAAAAATATATACCCGATTGGGATTACTGAAAACTTTTTTCTTTCGCTTGCGCGAAAAAATTTCGTGATTAAGCGATAAAAAACAAACTCTATGCTTTGCCGAATTGTTTTATTTATAAATTCGTTTTTAAACGAACGAGTTTTTTAACTATGGGCGCAACCTTTTCGGGCGACGCCGCGGCAAGTTTTTGTTCGAGTTTTAAAATTTTACCATAGGAAACCGCGTTCATATTTTTAAGTATGCGCGGCGATAAAAAAATTATGTTGATAACTTGCGATAACGTATGCTTCGGCTACGACGACAAAAGAATACTCGAAAATATTACCTTTTCGATTAACGAAGGCGAACGAATAGGTCTTATCGGCGGAAACGGCGAAGGCAAAACCACGCTTATAAAACTGCTTACAAAAAGGCTCGACGCCGACGAAGGCAATATCTATACGAAATCGAGTTTAAAAACGGGATATTTGGAACAAAACGGCGGATTTGACAGCGATAAAACGGTAATCGACGAAATGCGCTCGGTGTTTTCGCGCGTTTTTTCGGCTATAGAATCGTTAAGAACGCTCGAAAAAGAGATGGCTAAAACGGAATTCGGCTCTAAAGAATACGCCGCGATTTCGGCAAAATACGAAAGCGTAAATAAATTTATAGCCGCCGCCGACGGTTATAACGCCGAAGTAAAAATACGTACCGTTTTAAACGGTATGGGGTTTGAAAACAACTATACTCAAATTATAAACACAATGTCGGGCGGAGAAAAAACAAGATTAAAACTTTGCAGACTTCTTCTCGAAGAACCCGAAATTTTATTTTTAGACGAACCTACGAACCATCTCGACGTTTCGACTTTATTTTGGCTCGAAGATTATCTTTCAAGTTATAAAGGCGCGATTTTTACCGTTTCGCACGACAGATATTTTCTCGATAAAACCGTTACTAAAATATTCGAACTCGAAAACAACAAACTTTCGGTTTTTAAAGGCAACTATTCTAAATACAAAATTTTAAAAGCGGAAAAATACGCGTACGAACTTAAAGAATACGAAAAGCAACAAGAAGAAATAGCTGCATTGCAAGATTACGTCGCGCGTAATATAGTAAGGGCTACCACGGCAAAGAGCGCGCAATCGCGCGTTAAAAAATTAGAAAGTATGCAAATTCTCGAAAAGCCCCTACCGCCGCCAAAGCCGCCGATATTTTCGTTTTCGTACAAAGAACGAAGCGAAGAACTCGCCCTTTCGGTTAAAAATCTTACGCTTAAAGCGGACGATAAATTATTGTTTTCGAACGCCGATTTCGAAATACGTCGCGGAGAAAAAGTTGCCGTAACAGGCGAAAACGGTACGGGAAAAAGCACCCTTATACGCGAAATGATTAAAAAAAACAACCCCGCTATAAAATGGGGACGGTTTGTAAAAATAGGTTATTACGACCAAGAAAACGCCACTCTTAACGGCGACGATACGGTACTCGGCGCGCTTTGGTATAAGCATACATATCTTTCGCAAACTCAGGCGCGTAAACTTCTCGCCCAAGCAAAACTTTCGGAAGAAGACGTAGACAAAAAAGTTAACATGCTTTCGGGCGGAGAGCGGGCTAAACTTTCGCTCGTTTTATTGCAAGCGGAAAACGCTAATTTTTTAATTTTAGACGAACCTACCAACCATCTCGATTTAGCGGCGAGAGAAAGTCTTGAAAAGGCGTTGAAAGAATTCGACGGTACGCTTGTTTTCGTTTCGCACGACAGATATTTTATACAAAACTTAGCAGACGATATTTTAGAAATAAACGATAAAAAAATTTCTGTGTTCAAAGGCGATTACGAACAATTCAACAATCGTAAAAAGCTCGAAAAAGCAAAAGCGGAAGAACAAAAAACGATAGGTAAAAAGACTGACGCAACCCCTTCTTACCGCTCGAAAGCCCAGCGCGCCGAAAGCGCAAAAACAAAACTAAAACTGAAAGAAATAGAACAAAACATTTATAAAACCGAAGAAGAAATTGCCGTTTTAACCGAAGAAATTTCAAAGCCCGAAATTGCCGCCGATTATAAACTAATGCAAGAAAAATGCGAAAAACTCGACCGACTAAACGCACTGTGCGAAAAACTTTACGCCGAATACGAAACGCTTTTGTAATTGAATTTTATATAATTTTCTTTTTATGTTAAAATACTTGACAAAATATAAATAAGTGATATACTTAAACCAAGCTAAAAAATTGTGAGGTGAATTAATGGGCTTTTTTAAAACTTTACTCACGTGGATTGTAGTATTTATCTCGTGCTTGGTGGTCTATTTGATTTTAGGCTGGATTTATCAAGATTTAATAAAAGAAAGTTTTGCAAAACTTTTACTTCTTTTGTTTATGCCGCTCGGCTTTTGCCTTTTAGTAAGCGGAACAGACCATCCCGTTTGGGTAGTTATAAGAATTATAGGTTTATTGCTTTTGGTTGTACCCGCACTCGTATTCCATATAAAATGTATGCCCGATGCTTCTAAAGATATGCCGGCAATTTATTGTATGTTTTTACCTATGTCTTGCATTTCGGCATTGGCAGGATATCTCGGCGTGGGTTACGAAACACTCGCATACGTAAGCAAAGCGTCGATTTTTATATGCTTTATAATAAGTTTGGTTATTTGCTTTTTCTGCAACTATGCAACCACGGGTTTATTTATATTTACTTTGATAGTAAGCGCAATCGCCCTTATAATACTCGGCGTAAAACGCTTAAAAGAAGGCTCGGCGTTCGCATACTAACAAACGTAACCGATTACTAAATTTCAACGCCGTCGTTTAAAAAACGACGTAAGAAAAATGAATTTTTTACCGCAAGGGTAACGTTTATATATTAAATAAGGAGAATGATAAAATGGCTTTTAAAAGTTATCACGACAGCGAAGTGCGCAGAAAAGCATCGGAAGAACGCAATTACGCAATTAACAGACAACAACATACTTGCTATAATTGTATACATTGTATAAGATACAACGGAAAGTATTATTGCTCGAACGAAGACAATACAAGAATTTCTAAAAATTCAACGTGTTGCTCTAAATTTTCCGCAAGTCCCTATTCTTCGCCTCTTACCCGTTTCGACGATTAACTCAATATTGTATTAAACGCGAAAAGCGGCTCGCAACAATCGTTGCGAGCCGCTTAAATTTTACTTTTTAGTTACTGCGCTTTATAAACGCTAACCTGTTTTTTATCTTTGCCCAATCTCTCGAATTTTACAACGCCGTCGGTGAGTGCGAACAAAGTATCGTCTTTGCCGATGCCTACGTTGTTGCCGGGATGAAATTTAGTGCCTCTCTGGCGAACGAGAATATTTCCCGCGAGTACAGCCTGACCGTCCGAACGTTTAACGCCGAGTCGTTTAGCCTCGCTGTCTCTACCGTTGTGAGAGGAGCCCGTTCCTTTTTTATGAGCAAATAAATTGATTAAAATCATTTATCTATCCTCCTGTTTTTTGATTACAGCGTAATCTTTTCGATCTTAACTGCGGTGAAAGGCTGTCTATGACCTTGCTTTTTACGCTCGTTCTTTTTAGCCTTATACTTGAAAACGATGACTTTTTTAAACTTATCTTGCGCTTCAACCGTGCCGGTTACTTTTGCGTTAGCAACGTCTGCTCCGAGTTTAACGCCGTTGTCGTCAGAAATCATCACAACGTTGAAATCAACGCTGTCGCCAACGTTAGCGTTGAGTTTTTCGAAACGAACAACGTCGCCTTCGCTAACCTTATACTGCTTATTTCCGTTTTCGATAATTGCGTACAAAATTTTTTACCTCCTCTTTCCAGTCTCGCCGTATGCCAAGGCGACGCAAAAATTGCGTGCTTAAAAAGCCCGCTCCGAGCGGCTCAGGATATAATTTACCATATCGTGCCTTTTTTGTCAAGCGTTTTTCGCTCTGCGCGCGAATAATTTATAATAGGTTGTACAAACTTATAGCAAATATATTTTTCGGAGGAAAATTATGGCTGACATTAAATGCGATAGCGAAATGCTTGCGGAAATTTATAGAAACGCGCACTACGCTTTACAATCCATTTCGGATATTTTACCCGAAACCGAAGACGATAAAATGCAAGAACTTTTAAAAAAAATGCACGACGAATACGAAGTAATTTCTGGCAAAGCCGCACTTATTGCAAAAGAAAAAAACGTAGAACTCAAAAAGCCCAATCCGTTTAAAAAAGCGATGATGTGGAGTTCTATTAAAATGAGCGCACTCAAAGACAATTCGCGCGGGCATATCGCCGAAATGATGACGCAAGGCACGGTTATGGGTACTACCGCGCTAACGCGTTCTTTAAACGACAGTAAAGATAATTTAAGCGAAGAAGTTAAAAATCTTGCCGAAGAACTTTTGCGAATGGAAGAAACTTACGAAGAAAAATTCAAAAACTATCTTTAATCACTTAAAAAAGCCGCGGCGGACGCAAAAAACGTCCGCCGCATTACGTTAAAATTTTCAACGATATTTATTATTAAACAAAACATTACGCTTTTATCTATTCGACCGTTACGCTCTTTGCCAAATTACGCGGTTTATCGGGGTTAAGATTTCGTAGCGTACACGCTTTTAACGCAAAATACTGCAACGGAATTATAGCAATGCAAGCGGCAACGTCTTCGTTAACCATAGGAATTTTACATTTATACTGTGCTTGACTTTCGCTTATCAAATCGTCGAAAGGCGTAAACAACACGACTTTTCCGCCCCTTGCGATTACTTCGGCTATAGCGTTTTCGGTCTTTGGGGCAAGATTTTTCTGCGTTGCGACGGTAATTACGAAAAAATCTTTTTCGACGAGCGCGAGCGCTCCGTGTTTAAGTTCTCCGGCAGGATATCCTTCGCTGAAAATATACGCTATTTCCTTTAATTTTAAAGCGCCTTCTACCGCGGTTACGAAATCGACGTCTCTCCCTATAAAATAGCAAGAGGAAATATTTTTCGTAAGTCGCGCGAGTTTATCCACCTGCGCGAACGTCGAAAAACACTCTCTTGCCGAAAGAGAAAGCGAAGGCAATTCGTAATAATAAGGCGGATAAGAACCCGTTTTCTTCACGTGCGCCTCGGCAACGAGCATATAAAGGCACATAAGTTGGCAGTTATAACTCTTGGTTGCCGCAACCGCAATTTCCGTGCCTGCGCGCATCTGAATATTAGTATCTGCAAGCGCGGCAATCGTAGAATGCAGCACGTTAGTTATAGAAATTACGTATACGCCCATACTTTTAGCCTTTTTGACCGCCTCGGCGGTGTCGGCTGTTTCGCCGCTTTGGCTAACGGCTATCAACACGTCGCCCCTTTTTACGATATCGCTTTTATATCTAAACTCGCTCGCACGTTCCGCTATTACGGGCATGCCGAGATATTTTTCGGCAATAACACGAAAGGCAAGCGTCGAATGATACGCCGTTCCGCACGCAACCGTAAATATACGCTCGGCATTTGAAAGTTTTTGCGCGCACGCCGTAAAATCGATACTTTTAAGCGACGCGTACGTATCGGCGAGCGCACGCGGTATATCCGAAATTTCTTCTTGCATATAAGAAGAAAAAACATTTTTATCCTTTTCGGAAAAAGCGTTTTCTACGGTTAAAAATTGTTTTTCGAGCGCGTTTAAGTTATTATCGTAAAACATTATTCTTTGCCCTGCAAGGCATAAAAATTCGTTATCTTCCACAGGGCATATTTTCGTACAAAAACCCGATATTGCAGGTACATCGCTACAAACGTACACGCCTTTTTTCCCTATTCCCGCAACGAGCGGACTTTTACTTTTGGCGCAAACGACGGTATCGGGAAAATCGCTACACAACACGGCAACGGCAAACGCGCCGATAAGTTTTGCACAACCGTTTTTTACAGCGCGCAAAAAATCGCCCGTATACTCTCTTTTTATAAGTTTTACTATAACTTCGCTATCGGTATCGGAATAAAAAATCTCGCCGCTTTTTATAAGTTCTTGTTTTAAAGAGGAAAAATTTTCGATAATTCCGTTATGTACAAGCGCAAATTTTTCGGATACGTGCGGATGCGCGTTAATATCCGACGGTGAGCCGTGAGTTGCCCACCGCGTATGCCCTATACCCGATTTTCCCGATATAAACTCGCCCGAAAGAGTTTCGGCTCCGCCCTTTTTCTTTACGATATTCAATTTATTTCCGTTTAAAACACCGACGCCGACGGAATCGTAACCGCGATATTCAAGACGTTTAATTCCTTCGAAAATACTGTTCCAACAATCGCCTTCTTTTAATACGCAACCTATTATTCCGCACATAATTTACTCCTTTAAAAGTGAAATAACCTTGCGTACTTGCTCGGCGCCGCGTTTTGCGAGCGAAAAATTTTCCGCTTCGGTAAATATTCTTATTACGGGCTCGGTACCGGACGCTCTTACCACAATTCTGCCTTTACCTAATTTATCGGCGACTTCTCTAATCGTTTTAGCGACGGTTTCGTCGCCTAACACTCTCGTTTTGTCTTTTACTTTAACCGACGTGTTATATTGCGGATAAAAAGATATATCCGCCAAAACCGAAAGCGGCGCATCTTTTATAAGTTCGGCGAGTTTTAACGAGGATAATATGCCGTCGCCCGTAGTAGAATATTCCGAAAGTATTATATGCCCCGACTGTTCGCCGCCTATCGATAAATTTTTCGAACGCATACACTCCGCAACAAACTTATCGCCTATATCCGTTCTGATAAGTTTGATTCCGCGCTCTGAAAGCCAAATTTCAGCACCCGTATTCGTGTGGGTTGTTCCGACGACGGTATCGTTATTAAGTTTATTTTGCTTTTTTAATTTATCGGCAAAAATACATATTATTTTATCGCCGTCTACAACGCATCCTTTCTCGTCTACGGCTATAAGCCTGTCGGAATCGCCGTCGTAGCAAAATCCCGCGTCGGCGTTTAAACTTTTAACGAGTTCGCAAACGCGTTTCGGATGCAAAGCGCCGCAATCTTTATTGATTTCGGCACCGTCGTCGTTTATTCCGATTGTCGTTACCTTCGCGCCGAGCCGCATAAATATCGTAGGCGCAAAACCGCTTGCCGCGCCGTTGGCGCAGTCTAAAACAAAATGCAAACCGCATAAATTACCGCAGACAACATCGCAAAGTCGATTTATGTAATCGTTTTTAGAATTATCCGAAAGGATAAACTTCCCCGCCGCAAGCGGCGAAGCGAAATATTTATCGATAAAATACCTTTCTAATCTTCTTTCGTTTTGCTCGGAAAGTTTACACCCGAATTTATCGAAAATTTTTATTCCGTTAAATTTAGGCGGATTGTGCGACGCGCTTATCATAACGCCGTAATCGGCACTATTTTTAACGGTTAAATACGCACACGCGGCGGTGGGTATTACGCCGCCGTCGATAACGTTTCCGCCGCCCGACGTTATTCCGGCACCGATTGCGAGCATAAGCATATCCGACGTAACCCTGTTATCTCTGCCTATAAAAACGTTAGGCTTTCGCGTAATTTGACAAAGAGCGTTGCCGAGCGAAAACGCGACCCTCGTCGTTAACGTTTCGTTTACGATACCGCGTATACCGTCCGTTCCGAAATAATTATTCATCTTTACCCCCGAAATAGCGCCGAGCAATTCCCGATTTTATTTGTTGCCGCGCTCTGCCTATTACAAAATCGCCTTTTTCGGCGTTTTCGGTAATAGTAGTGCCGGCAGCGACAAACACCCCGTCGGACAATATGAGCGGCGCAACCAAATTTACGTTGCTGCCTATAAAACAATCGTTTCCTACAACGGTTTTATGTTTATTCTTCCCGTCGTAATTACAAAAAACGACGCCGCAACCTATATTGCAATTTTTGCCTATCCGTGCGTCGCCTACGTACGCTAAATGGCTTATTTTGGTTCCGCTACCTACCGACGAATTTTTCAATTCCACAAAATCGCCTATGCGGCAATTATCGCCTACGCTAACCCCTTTACGCAAATGCGCATAAGGTCCTACCGAGCAATTACTGCCTATTTTCGCCGAACGGATAACGCTTTTTTCTATTTTTGAATTTTCGCCTATTTCGGCGTTTTCTAAAATATTTTCGGGTAAAAGTACAGCGCCTTTTCTTATTTTGCAATCTTTGCATATATAGTTATCGGGATAAATAATAACCCCGTTTTCTATAATAGCACCGTCTTCTATAAACACTCTTTCGGGTGCTATACAATTAACGTTAGGATAACGATCAACCATAAAATTTCCCCTTTGAAAACAAATTCGTTTTTACCTTGTTTTGCCGCAAGATAAAACGAAATCATTACATAATATGCAAATTATTTATTAAGCGTTCTCTTAAATACAATAAAAATCTCGGCAAAACGGTAGTTGATTTTAGGCTAAAT
>CAYTNZ010000010.1:0-2151 GCA_964439285.1 uncultured Clostridia bacterium
ATGGATAGGCGCACAAATTCGCGGCGATTATTTCGGATACATAAACCCTGCAAATCCCGAACTTGCGGCTGAAATGGCTTGGAAAGACGCGTCTATTTCGCACGTAAAGAACGGAATCTACGGAGAGATGTTCGTTTCTGCAATGCTTGCCGTAGCGGCTACAACGAGCAATATAGAGGATATAATCGTGGGCGGTTTAGAAGAAATTCCGTCAACTTCGAGATTGTACGAGACGATAACGTCTGTAATAGAAGGGTATAAAAGCGGCAAATCGCAACAAAAATGTTTTGACGAAATTCATAATAAATACGACGAATATTCCGAGCACGGATGGTGCCATACTATACCCAACGCAATGATTGTTGCGGCGGCTTTGCTGTACGGGGGCGGCGATTACGAAAAATCCATTTGTATGGCGGTAGAAACGGGGTTCGATACCGATTGTAACGGTGCGACCGTAGGCTCGATATTAGGAATGGCAAACGGAATAAATTCTATTTCGAAGTGTTGGAGCGAGCCGATTAAAGATACGTTGCATACTTCGATTTTCGGCGTGGGAACGGTAAAAATTTCAGAGCGCGTTGACTTAACGATGGAACATATAAAAAAGATGAACGGTTGATTTTTCGAAAAAATATATAAAAAGGAATTATTGTACCCGTTATGCAAATTTTAATTTGCATAACGGGTGCGTTTTTTCGTCCGTTTAATGATTTTAGCTGCAAAAAACAACCGATTTTACTTTATAAAAATTCGGCGATATTAAGTAAAAACACTCGTAAATACTTGATTAAAAATTATCGTTGTTATATAATAGTTCAAAATTGAAATATTCAAAATTGAAAAAAATAAAAGTGCTCGGGGGTATTGTAAATTGAACGCAATCATTGCAATTTCAAGAAAGATGGTATTGGCGTACAACAGCGTTTGTAAGCCGCTTTGCAAAGAGTTAGGATTGTCGCAAACGGCGTTTGATATATTAATGTTTCTTTGTAATAATCCCGAATGCAAAACGGCGAGCGAAATTGTCGAAATAAGGCATATTAAAGCGAATTTGGTGTCGATAAACATCGAGCGTTTGGTGCGCGACGGATATATTATTCGTAAAAAAGTAAAAAACGACCGCCGAAAAACGCAATTAATATGTACCGAAAAAGCCGATTACGTTATCGCGAAAGGAAGAAATTTGCAAAAAGATTTTGCGAAAAAGTTGTTTGTGAATATTGACGCGGACACTCGCAAGGCGTTTGTTTCGGCAATGGGCATCATTGAAAAAAATTTGAACGAAATTTTAAAGGAAGAATAGTGTTTATGGAAATATTTATAACTATCGTAGTTACTTTTTTTGCCGGAATGGGCGCAGGACTCGGCACGGGGTTTGCCGGAATGAGCGCGGCGGCGGTCATAAGTCCTATGTTGATTACTTTTTTACACGTAGAGCCGTATATGGCGGTAGGAATCGGCTTGGCTTCGGACGTGCTCGCAAGCGCGGTTTCGGCGTATACCTATCATAAAAATAAAAATCTCGATATAAAAAACGGACTTATTATGATGATAAGCGTATTGCTTTTTACGGCAATAGGAAGCTATTTGGCAAGTCTTGTTCCGTCCGCCACAATGGGCAGTTTTTCGGTTTTTATGACTTTTCTTTTAGGAATTAAATTTATCGTACGTCCCGTTATGACCACAAAAGAAAAAATGGGCGAAGTTTCTGCTAAAAAACGCGTAATTCAATCTGTTGTTTGCGGCTCGATTATAGGTTTAATTTGCGGTTTTATCGGCGCGGGCGGCGGTATGATGATGCTTTTGATTTTAACGAGCGTTATGGGGTACGAACTTAAAACCGCGGTAGGCACGAGCGTGTTTATTATGACTTTTACCGCGCTCACCGGTGCGATTTCGCATTTTGTAATAGGCGGTATTCCGAACGTTTTAATTTTAATATTATGTATCGTGTTTACGCTTATTTGGGCGCGAATCGCTGCGGTGTTCGCAAATAAAGCACAGCCTAAAACGCTTAATCGCGCAACCGGAATAGTGCTTGTTACGTTAGGTATAGCCGTTATGATATTTAATTTTTTTATTGTAAAAAGTGTTTCACGAAAATTCTTTAAAAGAGATAAAGAATTTTCCGTGAGCATTAGAAAAACC